>NZ_JBCOSQ010000005.1:0-125869 GCF_040920905.1 Butyricimonas sp. RTP31003st1_G1_RTP31003_210430
CTGATATACTGACTACCGACCTTAAACACGCCACTCTCGGCCGTGTAACCATTTAGAAAAGTGCCAAAAGCCGCATACCAAGCATAGTACCTCTCCGTGTATTTATTAAACCAGGAATAATGCCATTCTGTTCCCAAGTACCCGTACTCCGTGAAATCACTCTTCTCATACCCGAAAAGCAACGTCCCCGATAATCCCGAGGGAATATCCTCTGTTCGCCCGAAATCATAGATCAAGTTCGCCTTGAAATACTTGATTTTGGTAAACGTCAAAGCTCCCATGATCCGGTCACGGTCGTAATAGAAATGATTGGAATCACTCGACACTTCCGGACGATCGACAAAACTAGTACCCGTGTAACGTCCCGTCAGGTAAAATATTCGGTTATAACTATACTTCTCCGGCAAATAAAAAGAAGTTCCTCCCCAGAAGTCCCACAACCGGTAATTAAACAATTCCACGGGCTTGTTGATGTCCCGGTCAACCAATGTTTTCGAGGAATATACCCGACTGTACGCGGCTCCTCCGGCCCATTTCGTCTTGTACGTCAAGAATTCTTTATCCAGTTCCACCCGTAAAATATCCTGGTTATAGGAATTCTCGTACATCCCGTAGAAGTCCATGTGAGACCCTAGAAGATTACTGGCCTTATACTCGATCAAGTTTCCCCATTTTTTATCTTTACTCCCCCGAAAACTAGCCTGATAATGTAAACTATGCCCCAGTTTAAACAAGTTTTTTGTTTCCAGTCCCAAGTCAACCGCATTCAAAAAGTTACTCCACACCTCCCCCGTCCATGAAAATTCATCCTTGCAAATAATCATCAGATCAACTTGATTCGTGTCACTCTGTACCTCTTGTATGCCAATCAGCGCATCGTCCACGTTCGACATTGCTTTCAGTAACTGTTCATTCTGTACCAACTCGAAAGGGTCGACTGTCATCCCCGGCCTCACGGTCAACTGTTTTTTTATCACCCGTTCGGCCGATTTCTGGTGAACGGAATTTGCCACGCTTAAAAGCCATTGTAAACTGTCCTGCAAGGGCGTCGTGTCGTTAACACTCGTTCCGAAAGGAGGTAAAACCTTCACGTGAATATCACGGATCGTCTTTCCCCGATAGGGCTTGTAACGATCCTCGCTATTTTCCGTTTGAACAATATCAATATTGATTTTTCGGGGATTCACGAAGATCATCTTGTACAACTCTTTCGTCCATTTCCGCCGATAAGCGACCTCCTTGATCCTGGAAAACTCATACTGGAGAGTATCCCGAATTAAACTATCCGGTAAGAAAACCACGTCATTTTGTTTCAGTGTATCAGGTAGCTTTATAAATTCATACTCGTTATTCCCACGCACGTCGAATGATAAAGGTCTTGCATTTGCTTGACTTTCCACGAGTAATACCCATGCCAGCATCCATATCATACAACGAATAATCACATGCTTCTTTTCCAATAAAATTACTCTTCTAACACTAACGTTTTCAATCGGTCAGACATCCAAACCTCACGTTCTCCCTGTTTATTTTGATAAATAAAACAAGCCTCGATATGAGGATTATCTAACACTATTTTTTTAGATTCTTCAGTTCCTAACACCATAAACGCTGTTGCGTAAGCATCAGCCTCCATACAAGTCGGAGCGTACACGGAAGCACCTAGTATATCTTGTTGGACAGGATAACCGGTCCTAGGGTTTATTGTGTGAGAATATTTTTTTCCATCCACCACGTAAAAACGACGATAATTCCCGGAAGTCGCCAGCGCCCCTTCCCGCAAAGCCAACACAAGCTGCAACTCCCTGTTTGCTGCCGTCGCATCGTCAATCGGCTTGTCTACACCGATATGCCAAGGGCGCTGTTTATTACTTTCCCCTTTCACGCGGATTTCACCACCAATCTCTATCATGTAATTTTGTACTCCTTTCCGGTCAAAAAACTCGGCCACGAGATCCACTCCTAACCCTTTGGCAATGGAACTGGCATCCATCTGTACCCCCTCAACCAGTTTCACCAACCGCTCCCCTCCCAACTGCACCTTATCCATTCCCACGTATTGCAACAGAGAATCGATCTTCTCGTCCGAAGGCAACTTCTCGTTTTTAAAACCGAATCCCCAAGCGTTCACCAACGGGGCCACTGTCACGTCAAAGGCACCACCCGTCACCTCGTTCACCTCTCTAGCCTTCTCGTACATCACAGCGAAAAGCGAATCTACCTGTTCACTCTCACCCCGGTTCCACCGGGCAATCACCGAATTCTTGTTAAACATTGACAAGGACCGATTTACACGCTCCATCTCCTGCCGGATCTCCACCGCGTAATCTATTTCACTTTGGTAGGACACGTGATAAACTGTACCGTACACGCTACCTTCCGAGAACCGGTACACATTACGCTGACACCCCATCACCAACACCAACCCGCAAATAATAATCCCCAACTTTTTCATACTCGTTTCTAAAAATAATATCCCAAGTTAAAATAAAAGCCCAGTTTCTTTGACCAATCCGAGAGACTGAACATGAAATCAATTGGTCCCACGATACTATCGTAAGAATATCCGACACCCCCGCCCCAAATATCATCACCTCCGAATATATCAAAGAAATTAGCCTCCTGTTTCGCGTAATTCCCGGCTAGAGAAATATAATGATTACGACCGATATTATACCTCACCTTGACTTTTGCCACCACAACCGAATTATCGAATATCTCCAGATGCTGAATTCCCAAGAAAGGCAATTGTTGATCGACATACCTCCCGGCAACATCCCCTCCCATGCAATTCAAATAGGGATAGGGAACATCATGCCCCACCAGCACTCGCCCGTAAATAGACGGGATAAACTTCACCCGCCGGGTGATGGACAGCACGGACTCGAAATCCAGCCCGATAGCAGAGAACGGAGCCCCGTCATTATAGGTGATCAAATTATCCGTGTACAAAGAATAATCCACTTTCAACGACATTCCTCGTGTCGGGTAATAACGTTTATCAAAGGTTTCCAGGTGCGCCAGCCCGTAATAACTAAAGAACCCTTCCGGTTTCACCGAAATATTATGATCTTTGTCCGAGAAGAGGAACGACTCGTAATTATAATACTCATAACGAATCCCCAGTTGCAATTTAAAGTTACGGAAATAAATATCAGAACCTCCCAGGTTTACCCGATGAACTCCGTAATCCACGTTATCCGTTTTCTTTCCCTTGGTATAAATATCCAGGTTATTGTACTTGAACATGTACTCCAATTCAAAACGCCGCAGGAAAGTATTGCCTAACGAATAGTTCAACTTCACGTAAGGATTCATGCTTAAACGTCCGGTCAGGGAAAGCCGCGAACCTCTCAAATCCTTGTGAGTAAGCGTGGTATTCAATAAAATAGCCGCCATTTCCTCTGAATCAAACCGGAAACCCAGATTCAAAGAACTCATCGGCTTTTGTTTTAGTATCAATTCCAAATCGTACACCGGGCCACCACTAAGCTTGTAACTCACGCTCGAAAATGCCCCGATCCCGTACAACTCGGCAATTGCCTCGTGCAGATCGCTCAACGTGATCCGGCTATAATCCTTTATCCGTATCTTTTTCCGTAGCCACTTCTCATCCCGTTCATCAATTCCTGACAGATGCACGTGTTCCACCATGATCGTGTCATTCTCAATAATTATATCTTCAGATACTTTTTTCGGTTGAAAACTTTCTGTGAGTCCTAGCTCTTTTTTCAATTGCATCAATTCATCCCATTGACTCCGGGCCACGTCCTCACCCCGCATGATCAGCGTGTCAATAGCGCTTGACGAAAAACTGGCGGCCGAATAAGGTGTAACATCCGGCTTTATATAGATGTTTACCATCTTTTTATTTTCCTCGTACTTCTGGATACCTAAAAAAGAGGTCATCTGGTCAAGAATCCCCATCACGGATTCCAACCCGGATGCATCTTTCAGTTCCGCCTGCACGTCTACCCCGATAATTATATCGGCTCCCATCGCTTTAGCTATATCTACCGGGAAATTATTCGAAATACCCCCGTCCACCAGTACCATACCATTTTTCCGCACGGGAGCGAAAGCACCCGGAATAGCCATACTCGCACGCATGGCCAGCGGTAACACGCCGCAGTCCTGAACAACCTCCTTACCATCCACCAAATTACTCGCCACGCAAGCAAAAGGGATCGGCAATTTCTTAAAATCCAACGAATCATGGTAACCGATTGTCAGATCCGAAAACAGGTTGTAAATATTCTGCCCGCTGATGAATCCCGATGGAATCTTGATCTCCCGGTTATTCTTTATCGGCACGGAAACCAGATACTTCTCCGTTTCCTCCTTTTCCGAGAAAGGGAGATTATAACGATATACTTTATCACTTAACAGAAACATCCAGTTCTGTTTCCTCACCAAACTATCCATCGTGTGCGCATCGTACCCAATCGCGTACAACGCCCCGACGAGAGACCCCATACTCGTCCCTGCAATATAATCAATCGGGATACCTGCTTCCTCCAACACTTTCAACACTCCGATATGTGCCACGCCTTTCGCACCTCCACCACTCAGCACCAACCCGACCTTTTTCCGTTGACCTTGAACATCCAATATAATAAATAAAACAAGAAGAAACACCAAAATTCGTTTCATACATTTCAGAATTTAAATTTAAGAGGTTAGATCAAAAAAGATACCATTCTTCTCGCTCTAAACTCCCCAAAAATACAAATTTCTCGGAACATTAGCAACTCAACTTTCCAAGTTCGCACAACATCTGACATTTCTTTTTCCAAATTATTTGGCTAAATTTGCGGTGAGACTAAAAAATGTAGTATGACGAAAATATTAGTGATTGATGATGAGAGAAGTATCCGTAATTCGATGAAGGATATTCTACAATACGAGGGACACGAAGTCGTGCTGGCTGAAAACGGAATGGAAGGCCTCGTTTCCGTGAAATCTGAAAAACCCGACATTGTATTCTGCGATATAAAGATGCCGAAAATGGAAGGTATCGAAGTACTGGAACGCATCAAAGAGTTCTCCGCGGACACCCCGGTAATCATGATTTCCGGTCACGGAACCATAGACACAGCCATAGAGGCCATCCGGAAAGGGGCTTATGATTTCATCGAAAAACCGTTGGATTTGAATCGTATACTGATCACGATAAAGAACGCCACGGACAAACATTTATTAATTCACGAGACAAAGACCCTGAAAAACAAGGTCAGCAAGAAATACGACATGATCGGGAATTCCGAGGCCTTAAACCATATACGAGCCATGATCGACAAGGTGGCCGTTTCCGATGCCCGGATACTGGTCACCGGCCCTAACGGTTCCGGGAAAGAACTCGTTGCCCACCAGTTGCACGAGCTAAGCCACCGCAAGGACAATGCCTTTGTCGAGGTAAACTGTGCCGCCATCCCCTCGGAGCTCATCGAGAGCGAGTTATTCGGGCATGAGAAAGGTTCTTTCACCTCGGCCATCAAGCAAAAGAAAGGGAAATTCGAACTCGCCAACGGGGGAACGCTCTTCCTCGACGAGATCGGCGACATGAGCCTCAACGCCCAAGCCAAAGTGCTGAGAGCTCTGCAGGAACAAAAGATTACCCGTGTCGGCGGGGATGCCGATATTAATGTAGACGTGCGGGTCATTGCCGCCACGAACAAGAATTTGAAAGAGGAAATCAAGAAGGGGAATTTCCGAGAAGACCTCTATCACCGGTTAAGCGTAATTATTATTGACGTACCTCCTTTGTGCCAGCGTCTGGAAGACATTGATGCTTTGGCCAATCACTTCTTGACAGAAGTATGCACGGAAATGGGCATCGCCCCCAAAACGCTTTCCCCCGATGCCATCGCCGCACTGAAGGAGTGCGAATGGACGGGTAATATCCGTGAACTACGTAACGTCGTGGAACGATTGGTCATTCTTTGTGGCAACACCATTACCCGGGAAGACGTGAGGATGTACAGATAATGGGAAAGATAAAAGATAAAAGATAAAAGATAAAAACTAAAAGTTGAAAAACCTGTAACTTGTAACTTGCTAACCTGTAACTCGCCGAAGGCGAATTCCGGCAGGAATCTAAAATTTAAAATTAGCTCGTTTTATGGGAAAAGATAATAAACTACATATTATATTATTGGGCCGGAGAAACAGCGGGAAAAGCTCGCTGATAAATGCCCTGACAGGTCAGAATATTGCTATCGTTTCGGATGTGGCCGGAACCACTACCGACCTCGTGAAAAGAAGTTATGAAATCCCGGACTTTGCATCCGTTATCTTTATCGATACGGCAGGTATCGACGACACGGGAACTTTGGGTGAAATGCGGGTGGAAAAAACCCGGAATGCTATATCTCAAGCTGATATGGCCCTACTCGTGATCACGGATAACCGTTTTGAAGAACACGAACAACAACTTGCCGAACAGTTAAAGAAACTGGAAACCCCGTTTCTAGTAATCCACAACAAACGGGACGAAGTCGCCTTAACTCCCAATTTAAAGGAAAAATTAACGGCTACCTACAACTGTCCCGTAATCGACTTCTCCACCCGAGAAGATAACACGACCCCGATCCTAGATGCACTGAAAAGTGTATGGAAAAAAGACAACGCCCCGAAATCTTTGATCGGTGATTTACTTACCCCCGGGGACATCGTGTTGCTGATCACCCCGATTGATTCCGAAGCCCCCGCCGGGCGACTCATCCTGCCGCAAGTACAAATGATCCGGGATATTCTCGACAACCGTTGCGTCTCCATCGTCTTGCAACCGGAAGAAGTCACTTCCTTTCTGGAAAAAACGGGTATCCGCCCCCGTCTTGCGATAGCCGATAGTCAAGTATTCAAAAAAGTGGCTGCCATCATCTCCCCGGAGATTCCCCTCACGAGTTTTAGCATCGTTCTTGCCCGCCACAAGGGAAACTTCAAGGCTTATCTCGCCGGGACACCCCGGATCGAAGAACTGAAAGAAGGAGATCGCATATTGATGCTGGAGTCCTGCTCACATCACGTTTCCTGTGAGGACATCGGCCGTCACAAAATTCCCCGTTGGTTACAGGAACACACTGGGAAAAACTTCCAGTTCGATTTCATCGTCGGTCTAGATGCGATCACTCGCCCCATCACCGACTATGCCATGGTTATCCAGTGCGGTGGTTGCATGATCACCGGGAAACAATTGAAAAACAGGCTCCAACCTGCCATCGACGCAGGAATACCTGTTAGTAATTATGGAATGACGATTGCTTACCTACATGGAATATTCGAAAGGGCAACGAAAGAACTTACTGATTTTAAATTTTAGATTTTAAATTTAAAATTGAGCTACCCCCTTTGGCTCCCCTTACACAAGTGAAGAGGAGTTAAAGGAGGTAGTTAAAGAGGTTTCCTCGTGCGACCTAATCTAAAATCTAAATTATTAAATCGTTATCCCGAACCCTACCGCAAAAGGTCGCAACTCCGGTGCCCGGTTCTTGTTAAACATATTGGTCAACGAGTAGTTTCCCCAGATACACACGCCACGGTAGCCAACCCGGAGCGTGTAATCAACTTTAAAAGGAACCATCCCATAACTCCCGTTCTCTTTCAATTTACGTTTATTTCCCTTTTCACTCGTGTAAACGACTTTTGTCTTAGAGTGCAGGCGAATTCCCCCGATGAACCCAGTGGAGACATAAAACCTTTTCCAATGTGGAGCTGGGATTTGTTTTTCCAACATCAAAGGTATCGTTAAATAAAGAGCTTTAAAAGTACTCCGTTTCACCTCCTCGATCCCCAAGTCGGATAATGCCACAGCGTGAAGCATCTCACCTTTCTTACGGCGGACAGTTATATCACCGTCAAAACACAGGCGGGAGTAGTCAAGGCCAAATCCCGTGAATATACCGAAACGCTGCCGGGGACTCAACCCAAAGCTAAACTTGGCAAAGTTGAAGTGCATCGTGAACGAGCTAGCCCAGTCCAGCTCCATGAAGTCATCACCGCCATACTTGGAATAATTGGTTTTCCCGAAATTCACGAACCCGAAGTAGAACCCGTTCCAATGTCCGCGAAACTTGTTAGGACGAGATTCCCTATCGGGAAATACTCTGAAAGCCAGAGGAAGTTTGACCATGTTGTTTCTCCTTTCTTCCTCGCTTTCCCGCACCGTGTTGTCCCAGATAATCATTTCTGTTCCCTTGCCGAGGGTGTCAATGACCTGCCCTTTCACGCGAACGGTGTCCTTCCGCCAGCCGTCGTTGACAATCACGCTATCCCGTTGCCCTGCGGCAGACAGTCCACACACCATCAAAATGATAAAAGCTGCTATTATTCTCATAACCTTATTTTTATTTCTTACATGACGTTTAAGTTTCTCGATTAGTTACAAGCTCTCTATATCTTTTTTCTCTTTAGCCCGGAGACGTTCCAGCACGTTCTTTCCCACATCAATCAAGTTATTCACGATGTTATCTGACTTTCCTGATGGGGTTATCAATTGAAACACGGGTTTTCGTTGTTCTTTCACCGATACCCGGAATTGAAGTCCCTCGTACGGGGAAGTCAGTATCTCGTTCGGTTGCGGGGCCATGATCTCCACGGGAACCTTCAGTTGCTTTTTCAATTCGATAGCATTCGGCGGAATCACCCGTTCCACGACCACGATTGTCTCTTCCGCCTCTGCCTCCCGTTTCATAAACTGCACCCTTTCAATCTCCGGTTCCACGATTGCCTCCGGCTCCGGTACCCCCGGTAACAAGATTGTCTCCGTCTTAACCACAGTCACGGGTAAATCCTCCATGGAAAATTCTTCTTTTTTCGTGGAATAAATAGCCACCACGATCCCCAAGGCCACTACCGCAGCGATAGCCGCGTAGCGTTTGACGAAAAGTACCGCCCCGGACTTACGATACACCCCTGCTTTCCCCTCGAATCGACATGTCGGGTCAGGCTTTACTTTAATCTTGGCACACGTTTCAACTTCCCGTTCAAACACATCTTTATTGACATTCCCGTCCACCCACGCCTGTTCTTCATCCGTGATAACACCCTCGGCGGCAGCAATAGCATAATATTCAATTTCCCTTTCCCATACCGTTCGTTTTATCTCTTCTTTTTTACCGAAAACTTCCGCAGGAACTTCCAGCCGCACCTCGTCCATCCCGTCAAGTAACTCCCGCAAGTCGGGGTGAACCAGCAAGAATGCCTCCACCTCTGCCTGTTCTCTCGCCGACAAGTTCCCATCCATGTACTCCATGAAATAAATCTCGTAATTCTCTCTCGTTATCATATCTCCTCCCGCTTAAACAACCACATCCGGCCTGCGGATGTAGGCTTTCATAAATGCTCTCGCCCGAAAGATGTACACTTTCACCTGCGATTCGTTCAACCCCGTGATCCCAGCAATCTCCCCGTAAGAATACGCCTCGTAGTCCCGCAGGAGAATCACCGTTTTCTGCACCGGGGGCAATTTTTCTAAGGCCATATTCAATATTTCTTGTAACCCCGTGTATTCCTCCCGCACCTCCCCGGCCCGGTCTGCCACGGTCTCAATATCCCCAAACTTCGTTTCCCGCCGTAAGACGTCAATCATCCTGTGATACGCCGTGCTGAAAAGAAAAGACTTTGCCTTATCGTAAGCGATATGCCCCACTTCCTCCCAAAGTTTCATGAAACTATCTTGCACAACATCCTCCGCCATCTCTTTCGACTTGCACATTTTAAGGATAAAACGATACACACCATCGGAGAAATGGTCCACGGCCCGGTTATACTCGGTTCTAGTCATTCTGTTTTACCTTGGTCCATAACTCGACACGTTTCACGTCACGCCAACGCACGTAAACAACTTCTCCCCCCGCCCGGAAGGCCAATACCCCGTCATTCGCCGCTGTCACGTCACACATCGTCCCCAACACCAGCTCGGTTCCCCCCGACAACTTGACCCACGTGTATTTATAGTTTTTAGGTTCTATCTCCTGCACATACTTGAAAGGTACACGGTAAGATATATTCCCGTTCTGCCCGTCCAGTAATTCGAAATCCATGGCCTCATCGAGATCATACACCAGCACCCCTTCCAGCGATCGTCCGTCCCGTGTTTCCACCCTCCCGGACAAACGTTCGGGAGCCGCAAAATCATCATAAACAGGAAGATTCAATTGATCGAGAGGAATGGAACGAAACAGCTTGAAGTCATGCCACCCCACGATCACCTGCCCGACAGACGGCAGATTGATGGCTATTCCCCGGTTCGTGGCGTTCACGTCGTTTTCTCCCCACATGTAAAGTTCCCTGCCGCTGTGAAGGGTTACCAAGGAAGAGTTTCCCAGCGACTTGATACTCGCTATATTCTTGAATGCCACGGAAACTCCGCTGGATTCCGTCCGCCCGTCGAGTAACGCATCCAGTGAATTCTCGTCCAGATCCCATTGGACAAGCCCCTTGTACATCCCGTAAGGTGTCTCCACGATACCCGCAATGGGACGATCTTTCGGCTCGGGGATCGTGTCAGGTGCGGCAGAGAAAACGATTTCGCTGATATGGTCCCATACCACGCTTTCCGTCTTTCCATCCCGCAGTTCCACGGCAATCCAGTTACCGATGGCAAGCGACCGCCCCCGTTCGAGTTCAGTGACATTTCCCCCTTTCACTCCTAATTCAATCCGCCTGTCACCGATCACCCGAATCGATCGAATATTCCCGAAACGACACGAGAATTCATGCTCCGGCGGGGTATCTCTCCGCCCATCACTGAAACGAACATTATCACCCATAATATCCCGATACCGCATGTACGGGTTCCCTATTTTTCCTGCGGTAAAAATGTCTGTCCAGTAAAGGTTTTTCCCCCACGTGATGTACCCGCAAATTTTACGATTCATCACCGTGGTTACTTCCCCGTAAATCCGAATTGCCCGACTATTCTGCGCAGACCCGTTAGTCACGCAGGCACAACAGATTAAGCACCCAGTTATCCATGTTTTTAACATACCACTATTTTTGTTTATTAATGGGACGAATGAATCAGGCGAAAAGTTACAAAACAAATGAAGAATAGAAAACAATTTAAATTAAAATCCGGCTCAACAAAAGAGATTACCCCATGTTAAGCCGGATTTAAAATAAATTATATTACGAAATAATATTCTTGATTCATTCTGCATCCAACCGCTTGAATCCTTTCCCTAGAATCTGGTTAGCGTCGAATATTGTCACGAAGGCATTCGGATCAATCTTGTAGATGGCCTGTTGCAGGGTTGCCATCTGCCGACGGTTGACCATAGTCATGATCATCTCCTTCTCCGAACGGTTATACATCCCCTGTATCGGCACGATGGAACCACCACGATGCAGGTCATTCAATATATACGCACGAATCTCCTCGATCTTGTCGGAGATAATAAAGAAACTCTTCTCGGCGTTGAATCCTTGCAGGATCATATCAATCGTTTTACCCATGAGGAAAATGGAAAGCCATGAATACATCGGCACCTTCCAGTCCTGAAACATAAGGAAACCGAAGATCACGATACATGAATCGACCATCATCTGCAACTGTCCCAACGGGCGGTGAGTCCACTTGTGGAGGATGTTCGACAATACGTCGGTTCCTCCGCTTGATGCACGAGTTTTCATGATCATTCCCACACCGACCCCCATGACAACACCACCAAAAATACACGCCAATAACACCTCATCACCCAGCTTGAAAGGATCGAGCGCCACCAAAGGATCCGTTGGAATCGGCTCACCCATCAGTGTCAACAGAATTGCGGGCAGGCTATCAGAGAAAACAGCGACAAGGATGAAACAAATAAACGTTTTCACCCCAAAACCGGAACCCAGTACCCGTAGGCCCAGCAAACTCAACGGTAGGTTGAAACACAGGGCGGCCATACCGATCGGGAACCCCCACTTGTGTTGAAGCACAATCGTGATACCATAAATTCCCCCCGGGACAATCTTGTAAGGCGCCATAAAACAACTATACCCCAGAGCCAACACAAAAGCCCCCCCGACGAGTAACGCATACGTCCGGAACCACTCACGGGTAAACGGTTTCTCTTTTAAAAGTATATTCACCATTTCATCTGATTTAAATTCGGCCGCGAATATACACCTCCCCCATCTCACGAAACATGACAAAAGTCATATTTTCGGGGGAAAATGTTTTAATTCGTTATTTAACATTTCAGAATTACCCGTGGCATTGATTTTGTTCGTACGAGAATATTAATTATAATTGCACACTTTTTCCAAATTGTGAAATTAAAATGAGAACAACCTTACTGATTACAAAAGAAAAAATTATCAGCGTGGCACAAAAATTGTTCACTGAAACAAGTTTTTATCGAACTACAATGAAGGATATTGCCCGTGCCGCTAAAGTCAGTCGGCGTACGCTATACACTCATTTTAACAGTAAGGAAGATATTTTTAACCACATTGTAGATCAAAAAATAGAATTAATAGAACAAAAACTCGAACAGGCAGTCAGAACGGCCTTGCCAGCCGACAAACGGTTGAAGTTATATATCAAGGAACGATTCAATTTAATCGCGGAACTCATGGGCGGCAGCCAACCTATCAAGGAAACTTTTTTACACAATAACAGTAAGATTGAAATACTACGGGAGAATATAGACAGGCAGGAAATAGAGCTACTCTATTCGATCCTTCGGGATGGGGCCGATGCGGGAATCTTCTCGATCAAACAACCCCGACGCTTGGCAAATTCCCTGCAATCCGTCTTTAAAAGCTTGGAATTCGGTTTTATACGCCAGTACGAACATCAACCACGACCACAAGTGATTAACGAGTATATTAACATATTATTTCACGGTATAATTAAGAAATAAACTAACACACACTATTATATGGAATTATATATCAACGCCTTCGCCCATTATCTCCCGGACGACCGAGTACCAAACTCCTACTTCAAGGACGTAAACGGTCTGGACGACGAGTGGATTCGCACCCGTACCGGAATAAGCACCCGGAGCAAGGCTGGCGAAAACGAGAACACGAATACCATGGCCCTGGAGGCTGTTAAACGCCTGAATGAAAAACTACCCTTCCCCATAGAGGAAGTCGACTTGATCGTGGCAGCCACTTACTCGCCTCACGACACGGTAGCCACGGCAGCACACATGATACAACGCCATTTCAAAGCACGAGCTGCACGTTGTCTCACCGTTTCGGCAGCCTGCTCCTCGTTTATCAATGCCATGGAAATCGTTGAAGGGTATTTTGCCATGAACAAGGCAACGAAAGCAATCGTCGTGGCATCCGAGCATAACACGGAATACAGCAACGAGACGTGTCCGCAAAGCGGTCATCTATGGGGTGACGGGTCTGTGGCTATTGCCATCTCCACTATGCCGGAAGGAGAAAAAGCCGCCCGCATACTTAATATATTCACCCGCGGACTTGGCCACATCGGTAAAGCAGACACTGCCGTATATTTACGCCCACATCACGGGGGGATCGGAATGCCGGAAGGACGTGACGTGTTTATCAATGCCTGCCATTACATGATCGAAGGCTTAAATGCTGTAACCAACAGCCAAGGTATAAAACTGACAGACTTGAAATTCATCGCATCACACCAAGCGAACAAGCGAATCATGGCTACCGTCGCACGTCAGATCGATTTCCCGGAAGATCATATGCTGTCGAACATTGAAGAGGTAGGTAACACGGGATGTCCCAGTTGCGCCATCGCCTTATCGCAAAACCTTGACCGGGTCGACCATGGCGACCTCGTGGCACTCTCCGTGTTCGGGGGTGGATACTCTTGCGGGGCAGCGCTATTACAATTTCTTTAAGCAAATACAGAATTAAAAATAATGAAGGAATGGCAAAAAATTTCTGCCACTCCTTCATCTTCAATCCACACGTAATAAATTATCCATCTGCATGACGATATAAGGTTTCCAACGGGCAAACATCTCTTCAAAAGACTCCCCTTTTTCAAGAAAAAGAGATGCACAAAGATCTTTCATCACGAAAGGCATGATCAACAAGCTATAAAACGTGAAAAAGACAAAACGTAGAGGTACAGGCTTCAGTCGCCCGGAATCCATCTCATCTTGCAAACTTCGCGCTATCTCTAGAAAATTCCGTTCCAATCGTAAATCGGCAAGCGTGTTGATCAAATGATTAACATCCCGGTTCGATTCTCTCATCACGAACAATGGCAAACGCGGGTTTTCACTAAATACCTCAAAATAAGCATCAATGACACCCCCTACACGCTCCGTAACAGGTTTATCCTTCTGCAAGACAATATCCTGTATTTTGGGGAGCAGAAACAGCACGATCTCCCCGAAAACAGCCTGAAACATCCGCTCCTTCGTCCGAAAATAATAATGCAACCCCGGACGGTTAATACCCACCTTCGCCGCAATATCACTCATGCTGGTCTCGGCAAAACCGTTTTCTATAAATTGTTGTTTAGCTACCTCTATAATCTTTGTTTCCAGATTCTCATTATTAACAGATTCCGTCATGACACTATCCCTTTAAATTATCTATAAATAACAAAACGCGATTAGTTATATTCACATCACTAACACCACTATCAAAATCTAAAGATAGTAAATTAATATCCGGGAAGAAACTTTTTACACGTTTTTCAATACCTTTAGCCACTATATGGTTGGCTATACAACCGAAAGGTTGTAGTCCCAACACGTTTTTCACCCCCTGTCGGGCATAAGACATCACCTCGGCAGGCAACAGCCACCCCTCGCCAAACTGGGCATTCAGGGAAACGACCTTTCGGGCATCCTCCGCCTCTTCAAAAATATCCCCGAAAGGAATAAAATAGCGGAAACGCCCGGCAATCCGGTTTACCCGGTCTATTTGTTTCTTCACCGTCTTATAACCCAAATCATACACGAATTCGGGTAACTGCCTTTTTTCCATGTACGACTCCACCTTCACTTTCCGGTTCACGAAACTCTGCATGAAGAAACCGGTAATCATGGGCGGCACCACCTCTATCCCACGTTCTATTAACCACCCGGTTATATTCTTGTGAGAAAAAGGATTAAACTTCAGAAAGATCTCGCCAACAATACCAACCTTAGGACGAGTCTCATCTTTACAGATTCGATCAAAGTCTGCAGCGGCCATGGAAAGACAACGGAACAATTCCTTTGAACGATTTTCCAAGATTAACTTTTCCGCCTTTTCCAGATACATATCTCTCAAGCGGGCTGCCTCCCCACTCTCTTTCTCCCGTACAACAGATGCGTGATAAAACTTAGAGATACAATCGCTATAAAGAACAGCACGTAAAGCTATGGGTAACATCTTCAACCAGTTTATCCGGAATCCCGGTTGCACGTTCTCGATCGAGCTACCCAGGGAAAACGAGATAACAGGCACATCCGTGTAACCCGCATCAACCAACGCTTTTTTGATCAAAGATATATAATTGCTCGCCCGGCATTGTCCTCCCGTCTGGGTGATCGCCACGGCCGTCCGGGAGGGATCATATTGCCCACTCTTAAAGGCCTTGATAATATCCCCCACGATCAACGTTGCCGGGTAACAGACCTCGTTATTGGCGTATTTCAGCCCCCATTCACAAGACTCGGTATTACTGAGAGGCAAGTTCTCCACGTCATACCCCGCCACACGCATCACCGCCGGAATCAATGGCGACAGGAACGGAGTAAAGAACGGAATCAAAATCTTTCGGTCTCGATATGTCTCGTCATAAACGGGAACGGTGGCAAACTCCCTAGTCTGTTGTTCTTGTTTCTTGTCCTCGTTAGCAAGTTTCAAACTCTCAACCAATGAACGTACCCTCAACTTCATCGATCCCACGTTATTAATATCATCAAGCTTCAACAAGGTGAGTGACTTACCATGACGCATTAACAGCTCGCCAACCTCGTCCACGAGAAAAGCATCAGGTCCACAACCGAACGAGGTCATCTCCACGAACTGGATATTTCTACCCTGCCCGGCACACCACCGGGCCGCTTTCAGAATACGATCGGGATATGCCCATTGCGCCACGAAATGCACGTCATGAATGGGAATATCCTTATCGCGGACTATATCATCCGTGATCACGTGAATACCCATGTCTGAAAGCATATCGGAAACCTTATGCTGAATCAACGGATCGGTATGATACGGGCGACCAGCTAGCAATATCGTTAAGGCCCCCGCCTGCCCCGCATCACGCAAGACTTGCTCGTTATACCCGATCAACTCGTTCATGAAAGTCTCCTGCTCCTTCAGGGCTACCGCAAAAGCCTTCTTCACGGAATGAATGTCTACCCCTACCTGCTCCAAATACTCACGACACTGTTTAAACAGTAGTTCCTTATCTTTGAAATTAATTGCCGGAGCATCAACCGGTATTTCCTCTGCCTGTACACTCTTCACGACCTCCGAGTACCCCGTCACGATAGGACAATTGTAACTATTCTGCTCTTTTTCCTGTTTCTCGAAAACCACGAAAGGCATAAACACCCGGTCTACCTTTCGATCAATTAAATCCTGCACGTGGCTATGTACCAGTTTCGCCGGGAAACAAATATTATCCGACATAACCATGCGAGCATGACGTTCATACTGCTGAAAATTCGAGGGATCGGATAAACACACCTGTATACCGCACGATGTAAATAACGTATGCCAGAACGGGAATTCCTCGTACATATTCAAACAGCGTGGTATACCAATCGTAAGTAATGGATGGTCAACCCGTACATCACGATGGAATAGCAACTCGTTTTTCCGGAGATAAACATTTACTCCCTTCACTTTATTGTTCTCGCCATTCGTGAAGACCTTCTCACACCTGTTCCCGGAATAATAGTTTTTTCCATTACCAAAGCAATAGCACACCACGGAACAAGTGTTGTCACATCCTTTACAATGTAACACGCTTGACGTGTAACGAGCTTGGGTAATCATCTCGTCAAGAGAGATAGGTTTTCCCGGATGTTGCATCGCATACAAGGCACACCCGAAAGCCCCCATCAGTTCCGGAATATTACACCGGGTAACTTCCGTACCCGTGAGTAATTCCAACGTACGTACCACCGCATCATTTCGCATGGTCCCACCCTGCACAACGATATTTTTACCTAGAACCGAGACATTCTTTAGTTTCAGTACTTTATACAAACAATTCTTCACGACGGAATAAGCCAATCCTGCAGCAATATCATCCACCGTTGCTCCTTCCCGGAGTACCTGTTTGACTTTCGAGTTCATGAAAACGGTACATCGTGTCCCCAGATCACTCGGTGAGGACGCACGACAGGCTGCCATAGAAAAATCGTGAGCCGTGTATCCCAACGTGTGGGCAAATGTCTCGATAAACGAACCACACCCGGAAGAACAAGCCTCGTTGATCTCAATCCGGTCAATCACCCCGTCATTGACGAAGATAGCCTTCATATCCTGTCCCCCGATGTCAAGAATAAAAGATACATCCTTATTCAAGTAACGAGCGGCCATATAATGTGCGATCGTCTCGATAATCCCAGCATGGAGCTGGAATGCCGATCGAATCAAGTCCTCCCCGTATCCCGTGGAGCAACTTCCCCTTACCCGGAGAATAGCTCCCCTTTTCTCACATTCCTCTCTCAACCCGTCCAACCCCTCTTCCACCGCTTTTATCGGGTTTCCCCCGTTTATTTTATAATAAGAATACAGTAGTCTGGCATGAATATCCGTCACCACGATCTTCGTCGTGGTAGAACCGGAGTCTATACCCACGAATACTTCATGCTCACCCGCTGTCAAGCATGACTTCCGCACCTGATTCCTAGAAATTCTCTCCTGCCACATCCTGTACTCTTCCGCATTGGTAAATACCGGATCCAGACTTCCCCTCGCATTTCCCGAAAAATCAAACTCTCGATCAATTCTCGAAATCAGTGCTGACAATTTACACGTGTGATCATCGCCCTCTCGATATAATGCCGCACCAAACGCCGGGAGTAACGTCCCGTTATCCGGCAAAATCACGTCCCTCTCGTCAAGAGACAAATATTCAATAAAAGCCTTCCGCAAAGCTGGAATAAACGTCAACGGACCGCCACAGAATAACACGGGCGTTTCTATATCATACCCATGAGCCAGCGTAATCACCGTCTGCACTGCCACGGCATGAAAGATCGAGGCCGCAATATCTTCCCGGCTGACATTCCGTGCCACCAAGTTCTGAATATCCGTTTTACAGAACACTCCGCAGCGGGAGGCAATCGGGTACACCCGGGTAGCATTTAGGGCAAGCCGATTCAACTCCTCTACATTCACCCCCAGAATCACCGCCATTTGGTCAATGAACGCTCCTGTTCCCCCGGCGCAATTACCATTCATACGCAAATCAATCGCCTCGGCATCCTTGAAAAAAACAACCTTTGCATCTTCTCCACCAATATCAATCATGGACCCCACGTGCGGATACCCCTGTTGTATGGCCTTTGTTGCTGACACAACTTCCTGCACGAAAGGCAAAGAACACTTTTCCGAAATCCCCATACCAATTGAACCTGTGATCTTCACGGAAATATCCGCATCACCTAGCAAAGAAAACAACTCTCTCAAGAAATGAATTATTGTTTCCTTTGCCTTGGCATGATGCCGCTCATACATTGAGAACAAAATCTTATCATACTCATCAACTGCCACTAATTTGGCTGTCGTTGAACCTATATCAATACCCATTCTAATCATAGTCTACACGTTTTACATATACGTTTTACACTATTGTCAAACACAAATATAAAACAAGTTTCAATAGCGTAATCACGTGAAAATTAGAATTATATTATTTTAACAACCATTTTAAAGGCAGGATAAGTACAACCACATCTACTTCGCAATTATTTTATCTAATCACTCGTACAGCATGACTATTCTTTTCTTTCTATATCGCTAGCACGTAAAGACCCTATCGAATTTCAACAAAAAGATATACCTTTGCACGAAAGAAATTATCATGAATGATCAGACTGTAATATGTGCTATTGCCACTGCTCCCGGGATGGGTGCTATCGCCGTGATTCGCCTGTCAGGAAAAGGATGTATCGAAATTTGTGATCGGGTGTTTGTTTCCCCTTCTGGGAAAAAATTGACAGACGTTCGTCCAAATACGATTCACTTCGGGAAACTCAACGACGGGAAAGAGCTGATCGACGAGGTTCTGATTTCCGTATTTCATGCTCCCCATTCTTTTACCGGGGAAGACTCGATCGAAATTTCCTGTCACGGTTCCGTGTACATACAGCAACGTATATTACAGCTATTAATCTCTTCCGGGGCACGGCTTGCCGCTCCCGGGGAATTTACTCAACGAGCTTTTTTAAACGGCAAAATGGATCTTTCCCAAGCGGAAGCCGTTGCAGATCTGATCGCCTCATCCTCCGCAGCAGCCCATAGTATGGCATTAAGCCAGATGCGAGGCGGATTCTCGGACGAACTGATGAAACTGCGAATGGAATTGTTACATATCACCTCTCTACTCGAACTCGAACTGGATTTTTCGGAAGAGGACGTGGAGTTTGCAGACCGATCGGAACTACGGGGCATTGCGGTCGGCATTGATACATTAATTTCTCGCCTATGCGCCTCCTTCTCTCTCGGCAACGTGATCAAAAACGGGATTCCGGTAGCTATCGTCGGTAACACTAACGTGGGGAAAAGTACCCTACTCAACGCTCTGCTAAAAGAGGATCGTGCTATCGTCTCTGATATAGAAGGCACAACCCGCGACGTGATCGAAGATACGATTAACCTTCAGGGAATCACTTTCCGATTTATCGACACGGCAGGCATCCGCCACACTGACGACCGAGTAGAAAATATGGGAATCGAACGTACTTTTTCAAAAATCGAACAAGCCCGTGTCGTATTATTTTTAATCGATGCTACCAAAGACACGGAACAATTCCTTCCCTATTATACCCAAGTGAAAGAGCATCTAGGACCTGATGCCCGTTTGTTAATTCTACTCAACAAGACAGACCAAACAGATTCTGCCGATACTATCTTGTCACAAATCACGTCTCTATCTTCCGGAGAAAAGATTCTCCCGATTGCTGCAAAGACAGGCTATAACATCAATCACTTGGTAGACGAGTTAGTTTCCACGATCAACATAAATGCTCTTCATTCAGGGGATGTTATCGTCAGCAACGCCCGTCATTACGAAGCTCTCTCCCATGCCCGCCTAGCTATCGAGCGAGTCATCACCGGACTGGATTCCCATCTTAGTGGTGAGTTTGTATCACAAGACATTCGGGAATGCCTGCATTATCTTGGTGAGATCACGGGACAAATCACGACGGATGAGGTATTGGGAAATATATTTAAGAATTTTTGTATCGGCAAGTGATCTATTTAAAACACTTATAATCAACACACAACAGATCATCCAACTAGAATAATATGCACAATAAAACGATTTTAATCAGCATATTAGCAATATTAAACAATAATATATGATTCCATTTTTGTTGCTATTTTATTGCTTGAAAGTATTTGAGCAACAAGAACAACAAAATAGAATAAATTAATGAGCCTATGAAGACTTTTTTATTTGCACACAATCCGAAAAATTGGCCTTGGGAGAATTTATCTAATGCCATTAGAGACATTAAAGAAAAAGGAAATCGTCTTGAGAAATGGAGTGTTAGAAGCTATAAACAGGTCTCAGTCGGTGACAGGGCTTTTTTGATAAGACTTGGAAACAAGACACAAAACAAAGGAATTGTCGGTTCTGGGTACATTACAACTGCCCCCTTCCTATCGGAACATTGGAGTAATAATGGACAAATGGTAAATCGAGTAATTATTGAATTTGATGAATTATCAGAAGACCCTATTATTTCTCTTCAAGAGCTCCAAGCACTGCTGTTGAATTATAATTGGACTCCACAGTCATCAGGGATGGAGATACCAAATGCGGTAGCATCAAAACTTGAGGAACTATGGTTTGAGAAAACCCTAAAAAGGGGCTCTGGTAGGATTAATGTAAATTCCTATAAAGAGGGTGCGGTTAGATCTACTATATCAAAACGATATGAGCGAAATCCTCAAGCACGTCTTTTATGTCTCGAATCCAATGGATATTCTTGCAAGGTCTGTGGATTCAATTTTGGGGACACATATGGCAAGTTAGGACAAGACTATATCCACGTGCATCATATTACACCGATATCTACTATCGGAGAAGAATACGAGATAAATCCCCAAACTGACCTTGTACCAATATGTCCCAATTGCCACGCTATGATACATAAAGTAACCCCTCCTTTGCAAATTAATGAATTACAAAAATTGATAGGCATCCAAAAATAAAAGCCATGCAAGGTTCCAAAATAGTCTTAATACACGTGTTTTTTGTTGCTCGTTATTCCAAGTACCAATATTATTTTTTTAATACTTGCTGATAGCAGAAAAAGTAAATATCTAAAAAAGCAATAATGGGATAAGTTTTAAGGTAAAAATACATTTATAACTTCTAAAGTTTTCACAACCATACTCTTCCATGGAAGAATTGTGGAATATAATTTAACATTTTGAACCAAGAAGAGTTTCCTCTTCCCTTTTCTCTTTTTATAGCACAATATTTTCTATCTTTGTATTAGAATATTTAAGAATAGCAACAATGAATAAACTCATGAATTGCATAAAAAAAGTACTTGAAAAAAAAGAGATCAAACAAACTTGGCTAGCTAATAAACCAGGTAAAAGTTTTCACATTGTCAATTCCAACGTTTGTAACTACCGACAACCAAGTTTAGAAGTACGATTCAAAATAACAAAATCTTTCAAGTAAATCCTGAAGATTCAATTAATAGCAAAGAATTAAGCATATTACCTATGATAACAAAAGGCAATCTCAAAAAGTTATTATCAATTCTTGAGTACACCGAGGTATCACCTCATCGCTTTAAAAAAGAGTTTACTGATGTTAATTGCAGTATAGAAGTCGACTTTATTAGTGAGAAAATTATATATCCCCAAGATCGTGGTTTAAAAATCAATGATGATACAACGAGCAACTTTGCACATCCAGAAAATTTTGTTGTTTTTGAATGCATAAATCAACTATTGAAAAAAGGTTATCGTCCTGAACATATAGAGTTAGAAAAAAAATGGCATTTGGGTCATGATACCAAAAGTGGGAAAGCTGACATTTGTGTTTACGATATAGATAACTCAATGTTGATGATAATCGAGTGTAAAACTTATGGAAAAGAGTATAAGGATGCTCTCAAAATTTTACGAACCGATGGAGGACAATTATTTAGTTACTGGCAGCAAGAAAGAGGTACAAAATGGATTTCATTATATACATCTGACATTGTAGGAAGGGAGATTACACGTGAAAATGATATAATTAACTGTCTCGATGATGCTAACTTAGTGCTATTGTCAAAGAAAGATGATAGTTTAAAATTATACTCTAAAGCCCATACTGTTAGTGAATTATTTGAAGTATGGACAGAAACCTATATGTTGAAATTATGGCAAGAACTCATCTTTGGAGATGATTCTTTAGCATATAAAATTGGCGTAAAGCCTCTTCGCAAAAAGGATTTGAAGGACTTTGCTCCAGATGATAAAATCGTTAATAAATTCGAAGAAATTCTTCGTCACAATAATGTCAGCGATAAAGAAAATGCATTTAATCGTCTCGTTGCATTGTTCATCTGCAAACTGGCTGATGAAATTCGTAAAGGCGATAATGACGAAGTAGAATTCCAATACAAGCAGGGCACTGATACATACGAATCGTTACAAGACAGATTACAACGGTTACATCAAGAGGGTATGGAAGATTTTATGGGTGAAAAAATATTCTATGTCCCTGCTGATTACCCGGAATGGTTGTTTACAACTTACACGGGGACACAAAGAAAAAAGGCTATCGAAGATTTAAAGGAAAAAATTAAAATTTTAAAATTTTATTCCAATAATGACTTTTCGTTCAAAGATGTTCACAACGAAGAACTATTTCTTCAGAACGGTAAAATTCTCGTTGAGATCGTACAACTTTTTGAGAGATATCGTATCGTCTATCTATCTAAACACCAATTTTTAGGCGATCTTTTCGAACAATTATTGAATAAAGGATTCAAGCAAAACGAAGGACAATTCTTTACTCCAATACCAATTACTCGATTCATCTGGGATTCACTTCCATTAAGGGAATACGTAAATAATGGAGGTTCGTTACGACATCCAAAAATCATAGACTATGCTTGTGGTGCAGGACACTTTCTTACCGAAGCAGTTGAAGCTGTAAACTCTGTAATAAAAAGTGATAATAACGATTGGGTTCGGGACTATATCTATGGAATTGAAAAAGATTATCGCTTGGCAAGAGTTGCTAAGATTTCGATGTTCATGAACGGAGCAGGAGAAAGTAACATCATTTTTGGGGACGGTTTAGAAAATTCACCGGAAAAGAAAATTATTAATGGTTCATTTGATATACTTGTTACCAATCCTCCATATTCTGTATCTGCCTTTAAATCGCATTTGAAATTGAAAAACAACACTCTGACATTACTTGACCGCATTTCAAATGATGGTGGTGATATTGAGACATTATTTGTAGAGCGAATAGCACAGCTACTCAAACCTCAAGGATTAGCTGCTGTAATTCTCCCCGTATCAATACTAACGAATGGTAGCGGTAGTTATGTTGGAGCAAGAGAAACTATCTTTAAGAATTTTCACCTGCATTCTATTGTATTGTTCGGTAGTAAGACTTTCGGGGCTACAGGAACAAATACTGCAATATTATTTCTTGAAAAATACAACGAACCTCCTAAACCGGGAGATCTAGTCGAAGATAGTGTTGAAGCTATACTTAACAGAGCCAATATCGAAAATTGGCTTGATGATAAAATTCTTGAAGCGTATCTACTTTGCCTAGGTCTTTCCAAAGAAGAATACTATTCTTTGTTGGATGGTTCAGTCCTTAAAGATAGAGAGAAGTCCAAATATGCAAGCATGTATATCGCAGCATTTGAATCATCCACAGAACTTATAAGTAGAAAGAAGGCAAAATCATTTCAAAAACAAACAGACGAAGAGAAACAACATGAGATTTTTAATAGATTTGTTGGTTTCGTTAAGAATCTGGAACGAGAAAAATTATTCTATTTTGCTTTAACGTATGATAAACAAACAGTTATTATCGCATCACCAGATGATAATACAGAACAAAAAACATTTTTGGGGTATGAATGGAGTAATAGAAAAGGCTCTGAAGGCATTAAAATTACAAACGCAGGAGGTTTACTATACGCACCAGAAAGATGGTCTAACAATACAATCTCTGCAGCTATACGAAATGCCTTTTATAATATAGCTTGGGAAGGAACAGAGCTAAACAGTAAATATGTTAAATATGTAAATACTTCTGATTTATTAGATTTTTCTCGTGAAAAATTTGACAAAGCAATAAAGACAGCCGTCGAAAAGCAAATTGCTATCACTAGTAAATACGCTATAATCAAATTGCGTGATGTTGCTATAATTCAGAAAGGACAGTCCATTACCTCTGCACAATGTAAAAAAGGTAATATAAAAGTTGTGGCAGGAGGCATAGATTTCGCTTGCTACCATGATACAGCCAATAGAGATGCCAATGTCATTACTATAAGTGCATCAGGTGCAAATGCAGGATTTGTCAATTACTGGAATGAACCAATATTTGCATCAGACTGCACTACAATTATTGGTACTAACGGTTTCTCCACAGAATTTATATTTAATTACCTAAAAGGTATTCAATCTCAGATTTTCTACTTACAAAAAGGTGCAGCACAACCTCATGTATATCCAAAAGATATTGAAACAATACCTATCCCTAACGTTCCTCCTGACATACAGAGATATGTAATAGAAGAATGTAAAAAAGTTGATGCTGAGTATAATAATAGTCGAATAACTATTGAGAGTCATCAACACAAAATAGCAGAAGTATTTGATGCTTTACAAATTACCAACACATCCAATTGGACTAGAATAAAATTTTCCAATAACCAATTATTTACAATATTAATAGGCAAAAGAGTTCTATCAAATGAGATGAATAACAACTACGATATACCAGTGTATAGTGCCAATGTTAAGGAACCATTCGGTAAGATTAATAAACTTTTAATAGATGATTTTACAAAAGGTTCTATATTGTGGGGTATAGATGGCGATTGGATGGTAAATTATATCCCTGCTAATACACCGTTTTACCCAACAGATCATTGCGGAGTACTACGAGTAGATGAAACGAAAATGAACCCTCATTTTGTGATGTTTATGCTTGAGATGGCTGGCAAACAAGCCGCATTTAATCGTAGCAATAGAGCCTCTATTGATAGAATTAAGAGCTTAACCATACCTAATATACCATTGGATGTGCAAAATATGGCTATGACAGAGGTTGAAGAATACGAAACAATAATAAATGAAGCTAAAGCAAGGATGAACCTATGCATTGAGCAAAAGAAAGTGATATTAGACAAATACCTTCGATAAAATAAATTATGGGAAAAACAGTTACTACATATTTAATAGATGGGGATCCTAAAGGAAGTCAATACGTACATATTTAGAACATAAAGCTATTACCGAAGCTAAAAAAGCAAATACGTTTGTGTTAAACGAAAATAAGCAAATACCGAAAGTTCCAAATCTACCAGAATATCAACGAGACTCAATGGATGAATTTTTTGAGGATGTTAAGTTCTTAACATCTTTTATTGGGTGTAATATTTTTGAAATAATTAAAACTAAAGAACAGCAAGATTTACACCTCTTCTATACTACAGGTCGAGGATATAATGCTAAAGGATATTATAATGCTTCTGGCTTTACAGTATTAAAAGGTAGTATGATTAAAAAAGACTCCGTTCCTTCATTAAACTGGAAAGTGAAAAGAGAATTATTAATCAAAAGGAAATATATTCCAAATAAAGTACAGATAAGTACCAAATAATACCCCTCATTCAGAGTTCATTCGAAGATCAAACGTTGTTCATCCATGCTCGTATGGAGAAGCTCTGAATAATCTTCGAGAGATCAACGAAAAAGAAGTAGTTTCTTGAAAGTATCTTCATAGCTTCTCTTACGGTTTTATACAACGGCTCAATAAGATAAACATATACTTTAAATAACTCTCTTCCCAACTTATAGCAAACTTAACTTTCAGCCACTACTTCTCTATCTATGACCTGAATGAAATCCAGATTCGTCTCGCAGATATATACCTGCTCCGGGCTGAAATGAGAGCGAAATCCGGTGATATTCCGGGAGCGATAGCCGACTTGAACGTGATCAGGAAACGAGCCGGGGCAAAAGAATATACCCTGGATGAAAACTTGGAAGAGGCAATTGCACTAGAAAGAGACAAAGAATTATTTCTCGAAGGGATATGCACGAGATATTTTGATATTGCCCGTAACAGGGCATTCCGTGAAAAACTCAGGGGTAAATTCAAGACCCTCTCAGACCAAGACGTGAAAGACGGGGCTTTATTCTTCCCGATCTCTTTTGACGCCTTCCAAAACAACACCAAAATGACGCAGAATATTTACTGGAAAAGAAATGGATTCGCAATTTAAATGAAATAAGATGAGAACTTGTGCTGGACTCTATGATTATTATTAAATAAATAGATTATTATTAGAGTTTTCCAGCAGGAGTACTATTGTGCAAAAACGTTCATTTTGATGCAATAGTACTCCTTAATAACAGGTAATCTCTGCCCTGACAAAAGGCTTTACCCCATAGAACCAATTTTTATATTACCCCCAATGATGTAGAATAATTATTTCACTCTTATCGTTCCCAAATCATCAATTATAGCAATATGTGGATACGCAAGCAATTCTTCTCTGGTTGTTGTACCATGCAGTACCCCGACAAAATCTAAAGCAGCAGCCTGAGCCGTCTGGGCATCAATGACACTATCTCCCACATAAAGACAATCACGAGTATCGCTATTCAACTGTTTCATCGCATACCACACCCCTTCAGGGGAAGGTTTAGCTTTACTGACATCTTCCCCTCCAACCACGATATCAAAAAATCCA
Source organism: Butyricimonas sp. RTP31003st1_G1_RTP31003_210430 (assembly GCF_040920905.1). NCBI lineage: Bacteria > Pseudomonadati > Bacteroidota > Bacteroidia > Bacteroidales > Odoribacteraceae > Butyricimonas > Butyricimonas sp. RTP31003st1_G1_RTP31003_210430. The sequence continues at coordinate 27,096 of NZ_JBCOSQ010000005.1, forward strand.
GCAGGAAAATGCCGGTTCACAAACTCCATAATACGGTAACGATACTTGGTTGAAATAACACCAATCTTTGATCCTTGCTGTTTCAAAGCCTGCAACACATTGGTAACCTCCGAAAACAAAATGGTATTATCACTCATGCATACATCAGCTTTCGCTACATATTCTTTCCGATAAGAAACCAAAACTTCCCGACCAGACACCCCCGTAAGGAGGGCGAAAGCATCATCCAACGTCATGCCGATAGTACGCTTTATTGCTCTATCATCTACATTCTTATACCCGTGCTTGTCCAGCACATGACGAAAACACATGACAATTCCATTACTCGAATCCACTAACGTATAGTCAAAATCAAAAAGATAAGTTTTATATTGCCGCATAATTATCAAAATAATTTGCCAATATATAGTATCTTTCTAAATAAAAAGAAAGAAACAAGGAATATTTTCCGCAACCCCAAAATATCCTACTCTTATCCCCGGACTGTACCATGATATACAAACGATCCGGGTACAAATTTCTACATTATACCCGGATTTTCTCTACTATTAATTCCTTAAAGATTTTCTACATAAAATAGATTCACCTATTCTATTTTTCTATCAACAATTTGCTTTTCCGAAGAAAATATTTTAATCACGCTAAATTCTACGGTCGTTCCCTCTAATTCCGTATCTGCCACTAACGATTTAATTGAACCGTCAGCATTCTTTTCGTTATGAACCTTTATACTTAAATCCTCACCATAAGCCGTAGCATTAAACCCTGAAATGACATTCGGGGATGCCGGGAACAAACCCAAGTAAGCAGCAACACTAAGAACCTCCATGCTCATTTGATCGCAGACAAGTAACATATTCATATCCATGTTATAACACGTATTCTTTAAGGAAGATGCACTTGCCACGGCATCTTCAATATCATCACCAAGAGTAAAACCTTTCCAATTTTTATTCGCATCATACAATACCGTGAAGAACGGTTCATCATCCTGATTTATAGATGTTAATTGATTTTGAGTATCATAAGAGAAAGTAAACACTCCACCATCTTCTCCTCCATCGGCTTTAGAAACAAAACCTTTATCATTTAACGTGTAAACAATTTGTTCCAAGTCAGTAAAGTCCCCCGCACAAGCAACAGTAACTTTTCCATCCGTGTAGGTCATCGTATAGGTCGTAGTGTAGTCCGTACTCCCCTCGTCATCCGTGGTAATTTTAGTAACCTTTTTCGTCGTTTTATCCAAGGTGAGGTTCACCACCAAAACACCATTATTATCATCCGTTCCGATGTTCAATTTCGTAATCAGCCAAGTCGTGTCTTTAACGATAGAATCTGTTGGTTGTTCGGGTGGAACAGGATCATCCTTTCCATTATCGTCCGAACAACTTGTCCACAATGACATACTGCAACTTAATATCAGCACTAAAAATAAAAAAGTAAACGTTTTCATAGTTGTAAAAATTATTAGTTATTATTATTGAATATAAAGAGACCGTATATACTGGAATTAACCCACTTACCTCCAGTCAATTGCTCTTTTTGAATATCATAGGTATTTATCGTCTGGTCATCTTCTGAAATCAGATAGATCACTTCTTTATCAGCATTATAACAAGGTGATATAAACAGAGAATTTTCAAAAGTACTGATCAAGTTTCCCGAATTAAACGACCAGTTACTTGGATCTTGCGGCTTGAAAATATACGAAGTGTAAGTTTCTATTCCTATGTCTTCATCCGTAATAACTGACCTCGCCCCGGCCACGTATATATCCTCCCCACACGGGATGAAATTATAATCTATATCACTCGTACCACCAAATTTCGCTAATTGCCAATTAGCAGCACTCATATCCAACTTCCACGCAAAAGATTCCGTCAAACCGGCCATGTCAAACACACCCATAAGGAGCGTGTTCCGGGAGGCATCGTGAAGGAATACCCCACTATTAAGCCGGATGAGTTCCGTACCGCCTGCCGTGAAACTCTTTATTTCGATAAACTCCCCGTCTTCCCATTTCTTCAAACGGTAAAGATTTTCCGCCTTGTCGAATTGAATGATATGCAACAAACCATCTATATTCCCGATACCAACCAAACCCCGCTCTTCATTCATCAACGTCTCTTGTTCTCCCGACTCCAAGTCATAACTACCAATAGTGAAAAAATCATACACACGCGTGAACGGATCCTCGAATACATCCCTTGAAACAAAACTCGCATGATAGAAAGTTGGCCCGATGACAAGTCCACCGTAAAATTCACTTTCCGCTCCCCCGATAGAAAAGAGAAGTTCTCCCTTCAATTGCTTGGAAACAGACACGGGATAAAATCCCAGACCATCTGAACTTTTTCCCACGGCATAGGCCTCCATGTCCTTCAAGTTCAACGAGTCGGAGTACAGGTTTATTCCCCCGATACGATATTGCTTATCACCCTTTTTCAAGATGATAATATAGAAACCAGCTTCCAATTCCCCTGAAGGACGAAGAACCAGACTATCTCCACCAACTTCCACGATTTCAGCAGAGAACGTGTCTCCACCATTCAATTGAAGAAAAACACTACATTCAGCATCAAATCCTTTCCCGCATATTGTAATATCAGTCCCCACCAATTGCCGCTTTGGAATTTCCAATTGCGTCACCGGCAGAAACGGGTCCGTGTCAACAACCGGGGCATCCTTGTCGTCGGAACAAGCGGTAAGGTAAACAACCGCCAATATCCATATCATTAACCATTTTCTCATATTTATCACTTATTGTAAGGTTTCCAATTCTTTAATATACTGTTGCACGGCCGAGGATAATCCCGGATTACCGAATTGCAAGGAGAACACGTACGCTTGATTGTAACACTTCTTCGCCAGCTCGATATTATTCAACTTCTTATAACAATCGCCCAACATCAACATGCAGTTCAATTTATCATCCGGCGTCAATTCGAACTGAAGAGCGGCAGTCACCCATTCGATGTACTTCTCCAACACCTTATTATCCTTCGACTCCCCTAACGCCTCTGACATGGCGTTCACCATGGCGAGATAATCCGCTCCTTTGATACCTTGCCCCAGATATTTCACGTACTCCTCCATCAGGTCGATATATTTATCCACGTCTTTCTTGGCATAAATGTAATAATACCCGTCGTACAAGTACTTCAATCCCGTGTACACGTCTTTCCCCCCGAAATCCACGAGCGCGACATACATTTGTTTCATATCACCCCGTACACGTTCGAGATTCTTGAGATAGTCCATATTTCCCTTCCGGACCTGGTGATCAATCAATCCCAAGTGAAGGGTAAACACGAACCTAAACACGTTTTCCTCCCCCACGGCCTGAACCACCTCGTCATAATGTGACATGATATAGTTCAAAAATGGATCATCAGTCTCCGCCTCGGTGTGAAACAACTGCAAGACGTCAAAATCTTTCGCATTCATCCAGTCTGCCGTCGTTTTACGTTTACAATAATCCTTGTACACCCGTTCCACCCGTAACTCCCATCGAGTAAGCTCCTGCCCGGATTGACGTACCAGATAGTTCGGGGCTTCAAGCAGAAAATCCTGCACGAGAGCATCATTCTGCTTCTCCTTTTTCAGCTTATTGTACATCGCTTCGAAACTCAAACACTCCCCCGTGGCGGATTGAGCGAATTTCAGGAAATAACTCCTGTCACATGCGCCAACCTGCTTGCCTAACAATTTCCCGGTTTCATCCGCAATAACAAGCGTGGGATAAGCCGTTACTTCATACCGGGAAACTTCCGTCGCGAAAGCCTTATCTTCAGCATTAATCTGGTACGAGATAAATTTCTCGTTAAAATACTTCGCAACATCGGCATCCGTGAACACCTTGGAGGACATTTCCTTGCAAGGGCCACACCATGTAGTGTAAAAATCAATAAACACCTTCTTGTTTTCCGCCTTGGCCTTTTCCAGCACCTCCCGGTAAGAACCTTGCATGAATTGAATGCCTTGTCCCATCGTGTTACTACCCGGTAGTAACACGATGGCTATCAGCCCGATTAAAATAATTTGCCTCATAACTATTTCACGATAAAAGTAAACACGTCTTTCACGATATGACTATACCCCTCGTTAAAAACACGCAGGGATACCCTGTATCTTCCCGGGGTAATATCACTGATTAACGGAAATTCCATTCGTCCTCCCCCACGCACGTTAACCAAATGCCGGAACAACTCGGCATTACCCCCTTCGGTAGCTTCCACCTCAACCACCTCGAACTCGATGGGAGAAGTCCCGATCACCCCTTGCAACTTCGGGCTAACCCAGGGAGCCATGTTGTGCATCCGGTAAGCATCGAGCGTCTCGTCCAACTGCAGGCGAATTTCCATCGTATCCGGGACATACCGGGCGCTATCCGTTTTAAGGTATCCTTCCGTCGTATCATGGCAACTCATCAACATTGTCCCTGTAATTGCCATCAAAATAAACACATAAGCTCTCATACGTCAATATATTTTCTTATTCAAGTTCAAATAATTGTCCCAAGAAATACTGATCACCGAGGGCATGTACCACCCCGGACTGGTTTTCAAGATTCGTGGTAGCGATAGTCCCCAGATTATTGGTTATCGTCTTCCCGTCTTCTTCCACGGCAGCAGCCCGCAACTCCACGTCGGCCATCTCTTCCACCCCGGCAAAAGCGTTACGTAAACTCCATATCCAGATCTTATTCCCGTACATCATGGGCAATACCATTCCCCCGCCATCAGCCACACCTTCCTCGTCCCTTTCCAAACGCGGAACATCATCCCTCATGACCTTTCCCCCGGTATAGAGATGAGTTTTAACAATCTGGTCACAGAAATCACGGGGAAACTCATCAATACTCATGTAATAATTTTTATTGTAATTCGTCACATCCGAACCTTCATGCTCTGCCCAAAAGAAAAACTTCTCGAAAGAGATATTCTTCGGGCCGAAAAACGTGATATTCGCATCCGTTGACTCGAACAAAGACTTTAGCTCCGGGCTACAACGATCAATGACTTTCGCGATAGAATCCCAATTATGCCATGTATCATGACGAAAATACTCCAACATCGTGCCATCATAATACCCAACAGCGGTACCCGTATCGATATAATTATATTTTGTCGAACAAGAAAAACATAAAACGCAGCCTAATATCAAAAATATACCTTTCATTTTTATCTCATTTTAGAAATCCAATAAGCATTTTGTATCATCAAATCATTGTCATTAAATGCCATTTGTGGCACGGGAAGATAAAGAGCTCCTTCGGTAATGTCTTGATCTGTCAGGTTATAAAAAGCATCCGGTAACACCCGATGCCGGCTGTTCTGCCCGTAGTACCCGTTTCGAACCGCGTCATAATAACGATGCCCTTCAAATAACAATTCACGTTCCCGCTCCAAGAAAATACTATATTGCAAATCACTGCCCCCGTCATCGTTTTTCCCGGCAGGGAAAAGATTGGCCTTCCGACGTCCCCGGATAGCGTTCAAATCCTCCCGTGCTTGAGCCGTCATTCCTAACTTCGCCTCGCACTCGGCTCGCAACAGGTAAATGTCTGCTAAACGCATCAAGACACGATTGCAATCCATACCTTTAAAATCAATACTAGATCCACTCGACTCGTACCGCGGTGTACGCCATTTGTACAAGTACGTCAAATCAGCCGTGTTCATACCCGCTGAATCCAAGGCGTAAAAGAAAGCATCCCTCCGTTCATCCCCCTCCTCGTACATGTTGAGTACCGTACTACGGTATAACCCGTAATTAATTGTCGTTATATCATTTTTACCGGAGTTTCGCATCACCGGGTAAGAAACGAAATAACTGCCCGGAAAAAACAAACCGTAATATGAAATATCAGCGTAATTAACTTCAATCTCGAATATTCCTTCCGCGCTATTGCGGTCCATCACGCTTGTAACCACCTCTTCCGCGCTCTCTGCCAGGGTGTACACGCCCACGGAATCTTGATATTGCGGCTCGATCAACCGGCTGGCCCAATCAACAGAAGCCCGCAAATCATCATCATTCTTCTGCACGGACCCTTTCCACGCGTAAATATGAGCTAACAGCGCCGCAGCACTCCCCCTGCTGCCGTATTGTTTTGAAACGAGAGCCTTGTTATTCAAGTCCCGCAACTTGTCAAAACGAGGTAATAACCGGTAAGCACGCTTGGCGTTAGCAATAGCGGAATCAATCACTTCCACCGCCGGGCTTTTCTCGTAACGGTCAATATAACTGCTATTCTTCACGATAACCGCGTCACCCCACGTGCGGGATAACCAAAAATAACAAGCAGCTCGCATGAAATAAACTTGACCTAGGTAAAAGGACTGGCGCTTTTTCTCCAAATTAGGAACTCTACCCACGTTCTCCTCTAGCAAGTGAGTATTGGTTATCACGTTATAATACGGCTTCCATTGTTGCTGTTTAGCTCGATCGGTCAAATAATTCGGATCCAAATTCCGAACTTTTTCAATACTCGCAGCATTATAAACCCGGTCTGTCAGCAGCCCCATGTGCTCATGGAAAGTCACAGCGCTCCAAATCACCCGGAGGTCAGCCTCCATTTGCCTGAGCAAAGCATTACAATCGGATTCTTCTTGAAAATAATGATCAAAAGTAACCCCATTCTCCGGTTCCAAATTCAAGTCGCATCCACCAAATACAAGGGAAGCGAAACAAATCATATATATAAATATTCTTCTCATACTTTATAATTAAAAGTTCACGGTTAAACCCACGGTCCACTTCCTAGCCAACGGGTAAGTCCGACCGAGATCAACACCCGTGTGAACATTTACCACTTCAGGATCAAGCCCGGAATAATTATCCAGGGTCAGCAAATTCTCCCCGGTAACAAACACACGGATATTATCCAAGTGCAACTTCTTCACGTACTTCGAAGGTACATTATACCCCAATGTCAACTGTTTCACCTTCATGTAACTAACATTCTCAATATTCGAATCGAACGCACCCATGTACTGCAACGCGTCCTGCGGGTAAATACCGGGAGCGGGGTACTCCGTGTCATCTCCCGGCTTCTGCCAGAAATCTTCCAATTTCACGTCACTAAACAACGGGTTGCTTCCCGCATCTGGAGATGCCAGTGTTTGCCATTTCTCGGCGTTAATCATCTTTCGCCCCAATTCATACATGATCAAAAAATTCAAGTCGAAATTTTTCCATTTCAACTCGCTGGCGAACCCGCCATACAACGTGGGCAAAGAACTACCCGCGTAATAAATATCATCTTCCGAGATCTGCCCGTCACCGTTAATATCTACCGGTTTGCGCATTCCCAACGTGTAAAAATATTCCTCGTCACCCCCGGGAGAAAGCACGTGTTTCTTCCCATCCTCGCCGTAAACAACCGGAATATCCCCTTCCGACTGGATCAACCCGCCATCTTTATACAGGTAAATTCCATTTAACGGCTTCCCGATAATCATGCCATCCGTGTCCACCCCAAGGTAACTCTTCTCGAAACGGTTCCAGTTTTTCGCCAGATTAAAACGTGCCCGCCAAGTAAAAGGCCCGTCCCGGAACACGTCATATTTAATATCCACTTCCAACCCCTCGTTAGAAACTTCCATCGCATTTTGCCATTGCACCCCGTTCTGCCCGTACATATCGCCCGGGAGAACAGTCTTGTAAATCAAATCCCGAGTATATTTGTAGTAATAATCAATCGTCAAACCCAAACGATACTCGAACATATCTATGTCCAACCCGAAATCATACTGGTCGGATTCTTCCCATTTCAATTTGTGATTCGTGATACCTTCCGGCATCATCCCCTGCACGCCGTCAAATATGCTCCCCGCGTTCATCAATCCTTGAGCGAGATAAGGAATCCCGAATTGGCTACCCGTCCTTCCCCAGCTTGCCCGCAATTTCCCGTAACTCAACCACCAGGCCCAACGCATGAAATTTTCCTGCGAAAACGCCCACCCCGCGGCAACGGAAGGGAACGTTCCCCAACGATTATCAGAACCGAAAACGGACGACCCGTCCCGGCGGAACGTGGCCTCGATCAAATATTTCGTGTCATAGTTATAAGCAATTCGCCCGAAATAACTAAGCATGAGTGTTTCACTAAAATCAGATTTATACGACTGCATGGCCCGGTAAACCCCGCTCACGGAATTATATATCTCCTGGGGGAAAGAACCGCTCACGTAGTGAATGGAATTACTTGGAGAGCCAAGCCCATACCCGCCAATAGACCACGTCATACTCCGTTCATTGGATAACCCAAGTAATAAATCAAAATTATGAACCTCCTTTAACGAGAAATTATAGCTCACCAAGTTATCGTTAAGCAACGTCAAGTCACGCCCGATCTCCCCCTCCGACTTCGCCTCGTGATACGTGGGATCCAAATACGTCGGGGAAAACGTGTTCAAGTTCGCCTGCGTAAAATCCAACGCTAAAGACGTCGAAATATTCAATCCTTTGATGACCTCGTACCCCAGTTTCAGGTTCGCCCGTAAACGATAGGACGTGTTATCCTCTATTTTACCATTCAGCTTTTTCAGCATGATGTCAAACATCTCCCCGCTCCCTGGCATTAACGTCGACGTACTCTTGGGATCCACTGTGAACGATTCCGCCAAGCCGGCTACCGAACCCGATCCCCTGCTTCTATCCGTGTAAGCAAGATAAAGACGGGAATCGATTGTCAGGTTCTTGACCGGAATAACCGACAGGTTCGTGAGGATATTTCCCCGGACAAAATTACTTCCCGGCATGATTCCTTCCTCCTTGTAGAAACCCGCCCCGATCATATAATTAATCGTCTCCGTTCCACCGCTTGTCTGGATATTGGCGTTATAAATTCTTCCCGGACGGAAAACATGTTTATACCAGTTCGTTGAATTATTAAAAAACGGGTTAAGAGAATCCTGGATGATCTTCATCACACCTCCCGACTGGATTCCCTTTCCTTGGTTCCAGAATGAGTCATAATTCGCCCCGTTCAAGGCAGCCTCGTACTTGTTGGACGGGTATCTATATTCTCCCGTTTCCGCGTCATAATACGCACTCTTCGTGGCCTTCATCATAGCCATGTGATAAAGGCGTTCCCCCTTCCCCCCGGTTTGCACCGGGGTCTCCGGCAAGATAGATCCCGTGTAAGAGAAATTGGCAGAGAACTTTCCCCGTCCCGCTCTTCCTTTTTTCGTCGTGATCAGAATCACCCCGTTGGCAGCCCGCGAACCGTAAATGGCTGCGGAAGCCGCGTCCTTTAACACTTGGATAGATTCTATCGTTGAAGGATCAATTTCAGCCATCGTGTTCGTTCCCGTGATCGGGGAGGTAAAAGAACTCACCGGCACCCCGTCAACCACGTACAGCGGGGCCCCGCTACTTTTATATCCCGTCTCGTCATCCAGTAAAGAATTATACCCTCTCACGGCAACGCTGTTTCCCCCGCCACCGGGAGACCCCGATTGCTGGAAGACACCCAACCCCGCGACCCGTCCTTGCAGCAAGGTTTCGAGACTGGGAGCCGGCACCTCCTTAATATCTTCAGCCGTGACAGATGAAATAGCCCCGACAATTTCCCGCTTTTTACGGCTACCGTAAGCGATTACCGTTACCTGGTCCAAATCCGCCGCATCCGGGTCCAACTTCACCGTTACCGGCTTACCAGACTCGAACTTCATCGTCTTCATCTTGTACCCCACGAACGAGAATTTCAAGTTACCAGTTTTTTTCATGAAACGAAGAGTGAACCGTCCCGCGACATCCGTGGCAGTACCCACCGACGTGCTATCGATGCGGACTGTTGCCCCCGGTAGCGGGTTACCCTTTTCGTCCGTCACAGTCCCCGTGATCATAAATTCCTGTAACGGCTCCGCTGCCCCCGGGCGTATCACCACCTGCTTTCCATTGATAGAATGCGTTAATCCCTTCGGGACCAGGATAATTTTCAATAACTCATCCAACGTTTTATTCGTCACGTTTATATCAACCACGCCTTTAGCCTTTATCACCTCCGCATTATACAAGAAATGAATCCCGGTCATTTGTTCCAACCGATCAAACACCTGGACCAAAGATACTTGTTTCATCTGGAGCGAGACCGTTTTTTCCTGCGCCGTGGCGGAAAGCCCTATCCCCAACATGAAAAAGAGAGACAGGAGAACGGATCCCATCCCCCGATGAAACCTTCTGTGAATTAAAATGTTTCTCATAAATTTATTTAATTGATATATTGATTATATGTAAAAATCACACCTCTACAACGAAGACACCCGTCGCACGATAACCACCTTGTCCTTCACGTCGAAATCCAGATCACCCGTCTGCCGGAAGACATCGAGAACTTCATTCAACGTGGCGTATCGTTCCACCTTCCCCGAATAAATAAAATCCTGGACATCCGGGTTTTGGAAGAAAAACTCGAAATCATACCACCGCGCCAGTATCCGCATCACTTCATCGAACGGGGTCTCCCGGAACGCAAACAGGTCCTCCATCCACGCCGTATAGTACCCCACGTCCACCTTCTGGCTAGTCATTATTTCCCGGTCTTTATCAAAAACAGCTTGCACACCCGGGGTCAAAACAACCTCCCCCCTTCTTTCACAATCCCTGACTTTCACCTTTCCCCGTACAAGAGTCACGTGTTCCTCGGGATTCTGGTGATATGCCATCAAGTTAAATTCCGTCCCCAACACCTCCACTTCAATATTTCCCGTGTGGACAACGAACGGGTGTGCCTCGTCCCGCTTCACCTTGAAATAAGCTTCCCCGTCAATCCATATTTCCCGACACGTTCCCTCCTCGAAACTATTCGGGAAACGAAGGATACTTTCCGCGTTCAGGAACACCTCGGTCCCGTCGCTCAACTCCACGTTATAAGTTCCCCCCCGTGGAACGTCAACCGTGTTCCACTCCACCTTCCCGTTTGCTTGTTCCCGGGCTTCAAACATCAACTTCTTTCCATCACTTTTCAGCACGGTCTCCTCTGTTATAATATCCCCGGCAAGATCCAACGAGTAAGATTTTCCCGACGCCGTGTTCAACTTCACCTCATGTGGTTGCACCCGTGCAATAATTACCCGCGTCTTCTCCGGTTTTTGCATCAGGAACAAGCCCCCGACTCCCAGTAGCAAGACAATCCCCGCGACAGCACACGCCCGGTACATTCGAATCACCCGGCGGCGACGAAAGCTTGTCCGCAATACAGCCGACCAGTCCATCTTATCATCGAAATACGCAATTTGCCGTATTCCCCCCTGCCAACGCTTTTCCTCCCGGATTTTGTCCAGTAATTCCCGGTTAGCAGGGTCCTCTTCCAGCCAGCTTTCCAGTTTTTGCCGTTGTTCCTCGTCGAGTTCGCCTTGCAGCATTTCCACGATCCATTGTTCTAATCCTTTTGGGTAGTTCATCGTCAATATCTTTATTATTTCATTTTTCAATAATTACAGGCAAAATCCGGGAAAGACTAAATGACACGCAATTTTTTTTCAAAAAATTTTTCCACCCATGAGCTTGACAGGATTATTTAGAAAGAAACAACTGTCCTCCCGACAAGTTCAATCGTCCCGGGAGAAACATAGCTGAATCCAACTTTTACAGATGGTTATAAATAAACGAAAGTGCATTCTTGTCTGACCGTGGATTCCTTGTTGCACGTCAGAACGGGAAGTAATTCCCTGTTATTTTTACTTATCGTCTGTTAAAATGGCGGCGATAATCGGGCGATAAGGCGGTAATAAGGCGGTGACAGCACCTAACAGGCAGACAACAGGCAGGTAACAAGCGAGTAAATCCCATGACTTAGGCAAATAATTCCATTTACTTAAACACTTCCGGAAGAATAAAAATCAACACGTAAAGATTTTTCAACTTTTCACGAAGTAATTGTTTCCCTCTCATTTTCTGGGCCCTCACCGTGTTCACGCTAATAGCAAGTTCCCGGGCAATAATCTCGTTACTTTGATTCTCTATATAACTCATGTAAAAAATCTTCCGACATTCCGGGGGAAGTTCGTCCACCGCTTTTTTTAATTTCCGGTAAACCTCGGCGATAAAAGCCTCGTCATCCGGCAATTCGATGATCTCCTCTTCCCTGTGCAGGTGAAGATACTTGAGTTTTGACCGTTTTTTATCGATGTAATTCAAACTTGCGTTCTTAACGGATAAATAAAGGAAATTTCGTCCGTGAAGAGAAGTCTCGAACTTCGGACGGGCCTCGATCAAGTGTACGAAAATATCTTGCACAATATCCTGCGCAACTTCCATATCACAGACATAATTCAAGGCGTAATAACAGAGGGAACCGTAATATTCCTTGTACAGGGATTCTATTTCCCCTAATTCGTCCATGTTTTTGACTATCATAACTACGCCCCTCTTATTTTGGGTACAAACTTACGAATTTTTCATTACACGCAAAATTCTTACAGACATTTCAGACGTTTAACGTGTATAGCCAAAGACATTCGATTCTCCGTTTACTCATCAAGCAAATCCGGCCGCAAAGCCCTCGTCCGTTCCAATGCTTGTTGCTCCTGCCACTCGTCAATCAAGGCATGATTACCGGATAACAAGACTTCCGGAACCCGCCACCCGTTAAATTCAGCAGGACGCGTATATACAGGCGGGGCTAACAAGTTATCTTGAAAAGAATCAGTCAAGGCAGAAGTTTCATCCCCCATGGCTCCCGGCAACAGGCGTACAACGGCATCCGTCATGACGCAGGCAGGCAACTCACCGCCCGTCAACACGTAATCACCCACGGATATTTCCCTCGTAATCAGATGTTCACGCACCCTGTGGTCCACCCCCTTGTAATGTCCGCAAAGAATCATGATATTTTCTTTCAATGACAATTCGTTCGCCGTCTTCTGGTTAAAAACAGGAGCATCCGGTGCCGTATAGATAATCTCGTCATAATGCCGCTGGGAAGTCAACTCGTTGATACAATCAAAAATAGGCTGAACTGCCATCACTAACCCAGCATCACCCCCGAAAGAATAATCGTCCACCTTCCGGTGTTTATCTTTCGACCAATCCCGAATGTTATGAATATGGATTTCCACGATTCCCTTTTCTTTCGCCCGTTTAATAATCGAATGATTCAAAGGGCTTTCCAGCAATTCCGGCACTACACTTAATATATCGATACGCATGACTAAACAATTGAAAGTTGAAAAATGAAAATTGAAAATGACTTTTCAAATTCGGTACAAAGATAGTAATTTATTTATCTTTGCCCGTATATTAAAAAATGACGAAAATGGTTATTGAAAAAGGTGTACACGCAGATATTGATGAACTGGCACAACTATACGATGATTTAAATGATTTTCTGAACTCGGATATAAATCATCCCGGATGGATCAAAGGAGTATATCCCGTTCGGCAAATCGCAGAAGCTGGGATTAACGAACAACACCTTCACGTGGTAAGGCAGGAAGGACGAATTATCGGCTCAATCATTTTAAATCATCATCCGGAACCGGCATACAATAAGGCTTCTTGGGGGATCGAATCGGATTACAGCAAAATATTCGTGATCCACACTCTCGTGGTTCATCCCGATTTCCTGAAAGCGGGTGTAGGAAAAAAACTGATCTCTTTTGCCTGTGAGTTGGGAAAAGAGCTACACATGAAAGCTATCCGGCTCGATGTATACGAAAACAACATTCCCGCCATCAAGCTGTATGAAAAATTCGGTTTTAACTATATCGACACGGTTGATTTAGGCTTGGGGGACTACGGACTACATAGATTCCGCCTTTACGAAAAGATACTATAAATGGAGAGGGGGTGTCAAAAGGTATTTTTCAAACTCCCTCCCCCCTTCGGGGTACTCCCTCTATAAACAGAGGGAGAGCTGAAATACCTTTTAACACACCCTCCCATTTTCAATTCTTCATTTTCAATTACCGCAAGTAGTCCTCGAAATAATTCGTCACTTTCTGCATTAGATGAATCCGGTCCCGTCCCATCACGTTATGCTCGGCACACGGGTAAGGGAAGTAATCCACCTGCACGTTATTCTTGATACACTCCCGGATAAAGCTCAAACTCTGTTCCCAAACCACAACCGGGTCAACAGCTCCCTGGCAGATCAACAACTTACCTTTCAGATCTTTTGCCTTGGCGATTAAGCTCGTTTTAGCATATCCTTCCGGGTTCTCCTGCGGGGTATCCATGTAACGTTCTCCGTACATCACTTCATACCATTTCCAGTCGATTACGGGACCTCCGGCAACGGCCACTTTATAAATGTCAGGATAATTAGTAATCAAAGAAATGGTCATGAAACCACCGTAACTCCAACCATGAACCCCTATACGATTCTCATCCACCCACGGGAAAGATTTCAACCACTCGATTCCCTTCACCTGATCTTTCATCTCAACCTGTCCGCATTGACGGTGAATAATATCCTCGAAAGCCTTACCGCGGTTCGGCGTACCGTGATTATCGATCACGAATACCACGTAACCATGTTGAGCCATATACATTTCCCACATCCGCAAGGAAGCATTCCACGTATTGGTTACCAACTGTGAATGAGGCCCACCATACACGTAATGAATCACGGGATATTTCTTATTCGGGTCAAAATCCATCGGTTTAATCAAACGATAGTATAAATCACTACCATCATCTGCCTTAATCTTACCTAACGTGATCTCCCCGAAATTGTAATCCTTATTCGGGTTCTCCACTTCCTGCAAACGACGTACAACCTTTCCGGTATTCATCGTCAGATCCACGTTACGAGGTACTTTGATGCTACTATAATTATCAACGAAATAAGCACAGTCACCACTCATCGTGATATTGTGCCATCCTTCTTCCGTCGTTAAACGGTTTTTCTTCCCGCTTTTTACCTCTACCCGGAAAAGTTGTTTCTCCACCGGAGAGATTTCCGATGAAAGATAATATACATATTTCCCGGCAGGATCAACAGCCACGAATTCCACGTCTGCATCCACGTCTGTCAGACGACGAATTAATTTACCGTTCACATCGTGCAGGTAAAGGTTCATGAAACCATCCCGGTTATTCGTAGAATAAATAAATTGTTTCGGGTTGTTAGCCAAGAATACCAAACCGCTTTGCGGTTCCACGTAAGTATTGGACTTTTCCTCGAATAAGGTAGCAATCAATTTACCCGTTGACGCGTCATATTTATTCAAACGCATATGATCCTGTCCCCGGTTAAGCACCTGAACATATACCATATCAGACTCCGGAGCCCAAGTAATTCCCGTCAGGTATTGTTCGCAGCCGAAATCATTCGCATCCAGAAAAGTCGTCTTAGCAGAAGCTATATCATAAATCCCAAGACTCACTAACTCGGATTTCATTCCTGCCATGGGATACTTAATCTCCTTTAACTCGCCCGTGCGGGTATTGATGTCCAGCAACGGGAAATTCGTTACCTGGCTCTCGTCTTTACGGTAAAATCCCAGTTTCTTTCCGTCCGGAGACCAAAAAATACCGCCAGTAATTCCGAATTCATTCCGGCTAACCACCTGCCCGTTCACGATATTCTTGTCCTCGTCCGCAGTAACGGTATAACTATTCCCACGCTCGTCCATGTAATACAAGTTATTATCGATCGTGTAAGCATACATATTACCCGCTTTAGAATAAGTCTCGTTAGCAGCCCCTTTCGGGAAAGTAAATTTCTGTTTCACCTGTTTCTTGGCAACGTCAATGTGGTAGATACTCCCTTGACGAGCTATCACCAGAGTGTTATCATCCAACCAAGAAAAATTAGGGAATCCTCTCAATTCGGCTCCCAAGATCCTGTTCAATTCCGCCACCGTGAGCAATACACTCTTTTCACCTTTATCGACAGATTCACCCATCAAACCTTCCCGGTCCAGATAGGTCAACTGATTCTTGTCGCCTTGCCATTGAATATACTTGGACCGGGGATATAAATGATACCCTACCACGGCCTCTTCCATGGTTAAAACCTTTTTTTGTGCGCTTAAATCGAACATCATACTTAATCCGATTATTGCCAAAAACATCCTTTTCATGCTTTACTTTTAGCTGTTATTATTAATCTTCAATTGTAAATTCATCCCGATCCTCCAACACGGGGAACTTCACACGAAATTCCCGTAAAGCTTTCAAATCAATATCCACCTGTTTCACCTCGTCGGCAAAAGGTTCACAAGCAACCAAGACATCCCCTTTAGGAGAAATAACTGCCGAATCACCGGAATAACTCAATCCTACCCCGTCTTCGCCCACTCGGTTCACCCCAATGACGTAACATTGATTCTCGATTGCCCTGCCCATTAATAAAATTTGCCACGGTTGCCTCCTTGCCTCCGGCCAGTTAGCCACGTACACGGCCAAGTCGTAGCCACACGTGTTACGACTCCACACGGGAAAACGTAAATCATAACAAATGAACGGTGCGATTCTTACTCCCTGGTAATCAAACACCAATAACTCATTCCCTGCTGTGAAATGCTCTTTTTCCTCTCCCATCGTGAACAAATGCTTTTTGTCATAATGCAAGATTTTACCATCCGGAAAAGCCACCAACAAACGGTTGTAATAATGCTCGTCTTCGAAATAAACGGTCGATCCCATGATCAACGCGTCTTTTTCCCTTGCCCATTCCTGCATACACTGGTAAACAGCCTCGTAAAAAGGCGCTACCCGTTCTTTTCCCTTCATGGTAAATCCCGACGCAAACATCTCGGGCAAAACGATTATGTTTGCTCCTTCTATCGCTGCTATCCGCTTGTTAAAAAGTTTCAAGTTCACCGGTACATTCTCCCATTCCAAATGTGCCTGTACGATCGCAACATTCATATATACTATTATTTATTATACAATAATGATTTCTGTTAATCGCCCGCGGAAAAGTTTTCCGGGTGACGCGGGTTCGCATCCTTGTATGTTGACATGATATATTTCAAATCCGCATCCGGATCACCCGTCGGTTCAAAGCGGGGGCCCCACGTGCAATATTTATCCTTGTAATCAATACGTCCCAAATACACCGGCACCCCGGCCTCCTTAGCAATCACCAGAAATCCCTTTTTCCATTTCTTCCGTTTTTTCCGGCTCCCCTCCGGGGTTATAGTCAAATACATAACATCCCGTTTTTTGAATTCCTCCACCATTCTCTCCACGATATGATTCTCCTTATTTCCCCGATCAACAGGAATCACGTTCAAAGCCCTTAATATCGGTCCTAACGGAAAAAAGAAAAACTCCTTCTTCATTAAAATATAAGTAGGAACTCCTTGACTTATAAAAGTCAGCTTTCCCCAGATAAAATCCATGATAGAAGTATGCGGTACGGATATGACTACCGCTTTTTTATCCGCAGGCAAACCGCCCTTGAGTTTCCATCCGAATATCTTCAATATCAGCCGTGCAATATGTTTCATAACCATTCTGTTTTCTGAAATCCCGTCAAAGTTAGTGTTTTTTGAGGAAAGATAAAATTATTGATAAAACTTCGGTAAACTATTGGTTCGTACAAAAACAATTATTACTTTTGCCGAGCGAAAATTTAACCTCAGGGGTACAACAAGTGGAAGAATCCCACCCCACGGTATTAACTTAATAATGAAATAGAACAATGTACGCAATTGTAGAAATCGCAGGACAACAATTCAAAGTTGAAAAAGACCGTAAAGTCTATGTTCACAGACTGACTGCAGAAGAAGGCGCTCAAGTTGAATTCGACAAAGTGCTTTTAGTAGACAACGAAGGTGACATCAAAATCGGAACTCCGGTTGTAGAAGGAGCTAAAGTTACGGCAAAGGTATTATCTCACGTGAAAGCTGACAAAGTAATAGTTTTCAAGAAAAAGAGAAGAAAAGGATATTGTAAGAAAAACGGTCATCGTCAATGTATGACCCAGATTCAAATCGAAGCTATCAACGCTTAATTTATTTTGTAACTTCTAAAATTTAAAACGATATGGCACACAAGAAAGGAGTCGGTAGCTCTAAGAACGGTCGTGAATCAGAAAGTAAACGATTAGGAGTAAAGGTATACGGCGGACAATTTGCTAAAGCAGGTAATATCATCGTTCGTCAAAGAGGAACTGTACACAACCCGGGATTAAACGTGGGTATCGGTAGAGATCATACCTTATTCGCATTGATCGACGGAAAAGTTGTTTTCAGAAAAAAACAAGACAACAAATCTTACGTTTCTATTGAGGCTATCGCTGAATAAGTAGAAAAATGAACATATTTAAGCTCCTGTCCTTACAAAGTACAGGAGTTTTTTTTATTTTTACACCTCGAAACAAGAACATCCGTGTTCCCGTTTCGATGATTTAAAATTAAAATCTAAAATTTAAAATTACCAGAGATGCTAAACCTTAAATTTATTCAGGAAAACAAAGACACGGTCATTCGGAAATTAGCCGTGAAGAACTTTGATGCCAAGGAATTAGTTGAGAAGATTATCGCTCTCGACAACGAGAGAAAGAATTTACAAAAAGAATCGGATAACAAGCAATCCGAAATGAATAGCATCTCCAAGCAAATCGGTTCCTTGATGAAAGAAGGGAAAAAAGAGGAAGCCGAGCAAGCAAGGGCTAATACAACCCGTCTGAAAGAAGAGATTGCAGCCTTGACTGCCCAACATAATAGCACCCAGAACGAGTTGAACTCACTCATCGTTCGTTTACCGAATTTACCACATGACTCCGTACCTCCCGGAAAGAGTGATGCGGACAACGTGATCGTGAAAATCAGTGATAACGTGCCTGCCCATGAAGAAGGACAACTTCCCCACTGGGACTTGGCGAAAAAGTATCAGTTGATTGATTTCGAAGTAGGTGTGAAGATCACGGGTGCCGGATTCCCCGTCTACAAAGGGTTGGGAGCCCGTCTACAAAGAGCCTTGATCTACTTCTTCTTGGAAGAAAACACCAAAGCGGGCTATCAAGAAGTGCAGCCCCCGCTTGTCGTTAATGAAGATTCAGGCTTCGGTACCGGGCAGTTGCCCGATAAAGACGGACAGATGTATTACGTGAACGAGGACAAACTATATCTTAT
This sequence comes from Butyricimonas sp. RTP31003st1_G1_RTP31003_210430, assembly GCF_040920905.1. Classification (NCBI taxonomy): domain Bacteria; kingdom Pseudomonadati; phylum Bacteroidota; class Bacteroidia; order Bacteroidales; family Odoribacteraceae; genus Butyricimonas; species Butyricimonas sp. RTP31003st1_G1_RTP31003_210430. Next base: position 46,139 of record NZ_JBCOSQ010000005.1, read on the forward strand.
CCCCACGGCAGAAGTGCCTGTAACCAACCTTTACCGGGATATGATCGTGGATGCCGACCAGTTACCGATCAAAAACACGGCTTACTCCGCCTGTTTCCGCCGGGAAGCCGGATCATACGGAAAAGACGTGCGCGGGTTGAACCGCCTGCACCAGTTCGATAAAGTAGAGATCGTGCAGATCACCCGTCCGGAAATGTCTTACGAGGCTCTCGACGGCATGGTGAAACACGTGGAAGGACTGTTAATCAAGTTAGGATTACCTTATCGTATTGTACGTCTATGCGGTGGTGATTTGAGTTTCACCTCTGCCCTAACCTTCGATTTTGAAGTGTATTCAAAAGCACAGGATCGTTGGCTGGAAGTCAGCTCTGTTTCCAATTTCGAAGAGTATCAGGCAAACCGTCTGAAACTACGTTTCCGGGATAAGGGAGACAAGAAAACGACCATGGTACACACACTAAACGGTAGCGCCCTGGCATTACCGAGAATCGTGGCCTCCTTGCTGGAGAACAACCAGACTCCGGAAGGTATCCGGGTACCGGATGTACTCCGTGGGTTTATGGGTACCGACTATATAAGATAAAAACTGAAAACTAAAAGATAAAAGATCCGTGAAGGATTAACTTTTATCTTTTAGTTTTTAACTTTATCTTTTATCTTTTAGTTTTTATCTTTTAGCTTAATATGCGCTTTATATACAACACGACATTCAGTATTGACGAAAACATTGCAGAGGAATTCATTCAGGTTATCCGGGGTGGGTACATCGCTTATCTCAAAGGCAAAAACCTTTGTAATGACATACTATTTACCCGTGTCATGATTCGTGAAGGAGAAGGCCTGTCCCTATCCCTACAACTCATATTCCCTTCTGCCGAAGAATACACCATCTTTATAGAAAACTACAAGGACAGGTTATTGCACATGCTGGTAGATGTGTTCGGGGAGAATCTTTTATATTTCAGTACCACTCTCGAAGAGATTTAATAAATCGAAATTCTGACAGATTTTCGCTATATTTGTAATCTAAAACTGATAGATGGAAAAATTAATCATGGGGATAGACCCCGGTACAAACTTCATGGGATATGCAATTCTTAAAACAACCGGAAAGAATTGTAAACCGGAACTTGTCGTGTCGGGAGTCGTTGACATGAAAAAAATGACCGATCCGTATCTCAAACTGCAAAGAGTATTTCAACGCACATTGCAAGTCATTGATTCTTACCATCCGGACGAATTGGCTATCGAATCACAATTCTACGGTAAGAACATCCAATCTATGCTGAAACTCGGACGGGCACAAGGTGTAGCCATCGCAGCCGCTCTACAACGGAATATTCCCATTTTCGAATATGCCCCGAAGAAAATTAAAATGAGCATCACGGGAACAGGAGAGGCCTCCAAAGAGCAGATTGCCCTTTTGCTAGGCAAATTCATGACGATACCGACCACCATTTCCACCTTGGATGAAACAGACGCCATCGCCATCGCCTATTGCCACCACCTACAAGGCAACTTACCCACCACGGGAAATCCCAAATGCAAGGATTGGGGTGACTTCATCAAACAGAATCCGGATAAGGTTTTGTGAAACAATGAATTGTTTCACAAAGTTACAGGTTACAAGTTAACAGGTTACAGGTTCGTCATAACTTGTAACTTGCAAACTTGTAACCTGTAACAAATCGGGCCGTAGCGAGAGCTATGGCCCGATTTAAAATGCAAAGTCAAACAATTTTAATCAACAATATCCAAATAAATACTTTCTTGAGCGTAAGGATAAAATTCTTTATCAGTACTTGCCCTCTCTTTCAATTGCGGGTCAAGTTGTATAGCTTTCTGTAAAGCAACAGCCATTACCTGTACATCTTTTACTCTTGCTGCAGCCACGGCCATCATGTAATACTCGTACCCTTCCGTCAGATTCAACTTCTTCAATGTCTCCAAAGCGGCACGATTATCATTAGCCATCAACTGAGCGTAAGCCAGATTCACATTCGGCATCGCTTTCAAGTAAGGAATAGCTTTATTGTACTCTTTATCTTTCAATAACAACATTCCCAAATTATACTTCGCCTCATTCTTTATAGAAGCTTTCGTATACATATCTTTAGCCTGAGTATTATTCCCTTCATTTTGATAAACAATACCAAGATTATTCAGCACTTCCGGTTTTTGATTAATTACAGCTGCCGATTCCAATAACTTTCTAGCTTTTCTGTAATCTTTGTTACGAATAGCAATGACAGCCAAATCATTCAACAAATTTACATCCGTACGAGCTGACAAAACTGAAGTCTCTTGTAATTGAGGTACGTAATAAGTTGTCACCTGATCCTCCACCTGCATCACTTCAGGCACGGTATAGAAAATGTAGAAATCAGCCCGACGCAATGTCGGAAGAATCACATCTTTCAATTCCGGTACAGTCTTAATATACGATTCCAAAACAGCCTCCCGTTTCTGTAAATTCGGGGCATTCTGCAAATCCTTCACGATTTGTGCCTTATTCTTCAAGTTGGAATCATTCAACAACATATACAGACCTTCCCAATTCTCGCTCACCGTGTTGGAAACGATAAATTTAGTATCTTTTGCCATCGGCGTGTTAGCCAATCCCAAATCTTTCATGAAATAAGCCTTGGCCGTATTGAAACGATTCGTGGTCAAGTTCTTGTTTAATCTTTCCGGTCCTTCCGGGGAGCTGGAAACGTACATTAACATATTTGTAATCTTGGCATTTTTGTCTGCCAGAATTTTCTTCATTTCTTGAGCAGCCTGTGTCATGACAGACGATTTTTTCTGCGCATCTGTAATCACGGATTTAGATAAGGGGAATAACACGTACCCGCTAATAATTCCCACACCTGTTGCCGGAACATCTTTCACAAAAGTTTCGGTAAACAAAGGAATTGCATCCGGATTGTTCGGTAGAGAATACATATATGTTTTCCATTCCTTCACCCCATTCGTATTTAATATAGCCGGAGTAAACGCAACAGTTTTATTTCCCATGATCGCCTCAATATCAGCGATTAGTACCCCTTTTTGCATACCGTCACGATAAGGGAATGATAAATTATAAGTTCCCAGCGTGTTTCCTTTGTATTCCACCACCGGGTAATTGGTACCCTTCACCTTCTCACCTTGGAAATAAAGCGGTTCCATCGCTTCTTCCCCACCGGGATATTGCATTTTAGGAGTCACTTTCAAAATTAACTTTTTATAAAACTGCCTGGGAGCAAAAGCAATATTATAATTAAAATTCACAACCCCATCCACCGCAGTCAACTGCTGAGGAGAAACTTTCCCCACAATTGCCGTTTCGATGGCCTCTCTCTCCAACTTCTTCATGGTATTACACCCCACCATCAAGAAAGAGAGCATCAAAATAACTCCACTCGTTATCAAAGATAATTTTCTCATAGTTCTCTTTTTTTGCGTTTAACTTATTCTATCCATTAAAAATGTTCATATTTTTCAATTCATATCCTCTCTAACGAATTTTATTGAATAAGGTTTTTTATCTTTGTCAAAAGTTTTGAAACAAGGAGATTCAATTCACATTTATTATGGAAGAAACTGTTAAACCGATATATATTGAACAACTTTTCAAAAGTAAGAATCCGAAGTTAGCCCGCTGGATTCCGAAATTCGTTTATTCATTTTTAAAACGAGTGATCTGCCAAGACCAGATCAACGACTTCATCTCTAAATACGGGGATCAAAAAGGCTTGGATTTTGCCGAAGGTATCTTGGAATATCTTGATATTTCTTACATCATCGAAGGTAAAGAGAATTTACCTGCCCCCGACGGACGCTATATTTTTGCCGCAAATCACGCTCTCGGTGGACCGGACGGTATCATTCTGATCTCTTTCTTGGGGAAAATATATAAAAAGCTTAAATTCCCGGTAAACGATTTACTCATGAATCTCAAGAATCTGAATAATATCTTTTTACCGGTTAACAAACACGGAGCCTTAGCCAAAGAAGCTGCCGTGGATTTGGAAAATGCGTTTGCCTCCGATGCCCAGATCATCACCTTCCCTGCCGGAATGGTAAGCCGCAAAGTTAAAGGCGTGGTTAAAGATTTGGAATGGCAAAAAAGTTTCGTGGTTAAAGCTGTTAAATACCAACGGGACATTATTCCGATACGGGTAAAAGCGGAAAATTCAAAATTCTTTTATAATTTAGCAAACTTTCGTACCAAAATAGGACTAAAGGTTAATCTGGAAATGATGTATCTCCCCAAGGAAACATTCAACAAGAAAGGTTCAACTTTTACACTTGTCATCGGGAAACCCATTAAATGGGAAACCCTAGATAAAAGTAAAACACCGAAAGAATGGGCGGAAGAGATAAAGAATATTGTCTACCAATTATAGATCTACATAAACTATGCAACCAGTCATCTATCCTGTAAACAAAGCGAAATTATTAGCAGAACTGACAGAAGAAAGATTCATTCGTAAAACCAACAAAGGGGGAAACGAGATTTACTCGTTTAATGCTTTCAACAGTCCTAACCTGATGAAAGAGGTGGGAAGATTACGGGAATTAACCTTCAGGACTGCCGGGGGCGGTACTGGAAAAGAGGTAGACATTGATCCATTTGATGTTGACGAGCAGGTTCCCTACCAGCAATTAATCGTATGGGACCCGAAAGAGCAGGAAATCCTAGGCGGGTACCGATATATTTTATGTGACAACCTTCCTTTAAATCAAGAGGGAGAACCCAACTTGGCCACGACTGAATTATTCCGTTTCTCCGAGGCCTTCAAAAAGCAATATCTCACTAAAATGATTGAGTTGGGGCGTTCTTTCGTACAACCTTTGTACCAGTCTACAAAAATGGGACGCAAATCCCTGTTCGCTTTGGATAACTTGTGGGACGGTCTGGGCGCTCTTACCGTGGAGAATCCGGGTATGGAATACTTCTTCGGGAAAGTAACCATGTACACCAGTTTCAATATAGAGGCTCGTGACATGATCTTATTCTTTATGCGGAAGTACTTCAAAGATACGGAAAGACTTGTCGAGCCGATCACTCCATTGGAAATTCATATTGATGATAATAAACTTGGGAAAATACTCTGCGGAAATAATTATGACGAGGATTATCGAATCCTCTCTCGTTACGTCCGGGAACATGGAGAAAATATCCCACCCTTAGTAAATGCCTACATGAGCCTGTCACCTTCCATGAAATCCTTTGGGACAGCCATAAACCCGGGCTTTGGTGGTGTGGAAGAAACAGCAATTCTGATCAAGATTGCAGATGTATACGAAACCAAGAAAGCCCGTCACATCTCGACCTATATACCTCGAATACTTCGGTTAAGAAAATTCTGATCAAACAGTCACGAAAATCAGACTGATTCCGATGGCAAAATAGACCAACGATTCGATGATATGCATGATCAACGAGAATCGAGCATTTTGCATCAACCGACGTGACAACCGGTCTGCCAGCAAGGCTACCAACGTGAATATAACAATGGCCTGTGCCATAAAAAGCAATCCCAGTATCAGTAACTCTCCTGCCGGGTTCTCCGTGGCAGGACTTACAAACTGGGGAAAAAATGCAATAAAGAACAACAGCACCTTCGGATTCAGTATATTCATCAGAATTCCCTTCCGGTACAGTTTATATTCTACCCCGGTAGCAGTCGGCAAAGCCAACGAATTTTCCTTCCGGTGGATATATGATTTCACGCCCAAATAAATCAAGTAAGCCGCCCCCATGTATTTCAGTACGCTGAATGCCACCGGAGAATTATATAAAATCAAAGAAAGTCCCAGACTCACAGCCGCCGTGTGAGCGATCAACCCCGTACACAACCCGCAAGCAAAAATAATTCCCGCTTTCTTTCCCCGGGTAATACTTTGCGTGATCACGAATAAAATATCCGGCCCCGGCATCAAAGTCAATAAAATAGCCGCACTTAAAAAACCCAGTATATTCACTTGAAAAAACTAAAAGTTGAAAACTAAAAGATAAAAGTTTAGCCCAAAAGATAAAAGCTAACAGTCCTAAATCATTGAACTTTTAGCTTTTATCTTTTAGTTTTTATCTTTACAGCAAGTTACTTGCCACTTCTGCCAGGTAACTTCTCTCTCCCTTCTCCAGATGCACGTGGGCAAAAATATCCTGCCCCTGCATACGGTCAAACAAATGCGATAAACCATTCGATTGTCGATCCAAGTAAGGAGAGTCTATCTGGTCAATATCTCCCGTGAATACCATCTTCACGCCCTCTCCTGCACGAGTGATGATCGTCTTTACCTCATGTGGTGTAAGATTCTGCGCTTCATCCACGATGAAAAAGACATTTGACAAACTCCGCCCCCTGATATAGGCCAGTGCCGAAATCACCAGACGTTCATCTTTCAACATATCCTCAATCAACCGGTTTTCCTGGCTATGCATATTATAACGGTGCTTGATCACGGCCAGATTATCAAATAAAGGCTGCATGTACGGGCTAACTTTCTCGTTCACATCCCCCGGCAAATACCCCAAATCCTTGTTTGACAAGGCCACGATCGGACGTGCCAAGTAAATTTGCTCGAATGCCTTGTTTTGTTGCAAAGCTGCCGCTAAAGCCAATAATGTCTTTCCCGTACCGGCCTTACCGCTCAATGCTACCAACGAGATATTCGGATTCATTAAGGCATCCAGAGCAAACGCCTGCTCCGAATTCTTCGGGTAAATGCCGAAAGTATTTAGTTTCTCCACTTTCCGCACCACTTTCCGGACGGGATCATAACAAGCCAATACCGAATTACTACCATTCTTCAATATATAGTAATTATTTCCTTTAATTTCTTCCTTCGGGAAAAACGTCTCTACCGGAACTCCTGCCTCCCCGCTTTCGTAAAGCTTTGCGATCAACTCTTGAGAGAAATCCTCTTTTGTCTCTATACACTTGTTTAACGACACTTCCAAGTCCTTCACCTGATCGGTCTTGTAGTCCTCTGCCAAAATTCCCAGAGACCTCGCTTTCATCCTCAAATTCATATCTTTCGACACCAAAACGACCTTTTCTCCTTCTCTCTTCTCTGTTATATATTCAGCAATAGCCAATATTCGATGATCGGGAATATCCTCGCTAAAAGAATCATTCATTTTGGGAGAGAAAGGCACTCCCGTCTGGATAAACAAACGCCCTCTTCCCTTACCTAACGGCGCTCCTTTTAGAAAAAAATCTGATCCGGAAATCTGATCCAATTCCCTGACAAACTCACGGGCATGGTAATTAATCTGGTCATTCCCGCGTTTAAACTTATCTAACTCCTCCAATACCGTGATTGGAATAACAATATCATTATCCTCGAAATTGTAGATGGATCTGTAATCGTGTAAAATCACATTCGTATCTAATACAAATGTTTTCTTATTTTTAGTTTTAGTCATAATGTAATTTTTTAAAACAATGACAAGTTACAAAATATAATAACAAAAAAAGCGGCACATGCCGCTTTTTTTAATGTATGAACCGGAACATCCTGTTCCAACGTATCTTACCTAGGAAGGATTTATCCTTATCCAGAGAAAGCCAGATAAAATAAGCTTTCCCGACAATATGATCTTCAGGAACAAATCCCCAGTAACGAGAGTCAGCCGAATTGTGACGGTTATCCCCCATCATCCAGTAGTAGTTCATCTTGAAAGTATATTTATCTGCCGGGGCGCCATTAATATATATAACGGAATCCTTTACCTCCAGTTTATTCTCCTCGTATGCCCCGATAATACGGTCATAAAGCGGCAGATTTTCCAACGTCAGGTTAATAGTTTCCCCTTTCTTTGGGATCGGTAACGGTCCGAAATTATCACGGGTCCACGGGTAATTCGGGCTATACGGGAATATTTGTCCATCATCCTCCTGATGATTCACCGACAGAACGTTCGGCATTTTCTTAATTTTCTCCACCATTTCAACCGTCAGAGGCAACACGTAATGATTATTCCCCATATAACCACCATTAATATCTTCCATGGAAATCCCCATCTCTTGCAACTTTACCTTATTAAAGGGAGAATTCACGATAATATCATAATTATATTGCATTTTATCTTTATCCTCCAACTTCTTCCCGTTCACGTAAAGTACGGCATCCTTCATTTCCAGAACATCCCCCGGAATCCCGACGCATCGCTTGATGTAATTCTCCCGCTTATCTACCGGACGGGCGATAATCTCGTTCTCCCGCCAAATCTGTTTACGAGCGATAGACCAGGCCTCCTCCGGGGTTACACTCAATCCCTTCTCTTGTGCCACATACCGAATAGCAGCCTCCTGTCCCCTGATTTGCGAATAGTAATCCGGGTTTTCCCTTCCGACGACTACCGTATCCCCCGCCGGGAAGTTAAACACGACAATATCTTCACGTTTAATCTCTCCCAACCCGGCAATCCGTTTGTAAGGCCATTGAATCAAGTCTGAATAAGCTTTCGTTGACTGGGTGAAAGGCAGGGTATGATGAGTAAACGGTACTGACAACGGGGTATTAGGTAATTTCGGTCCGTAAGCCACTTTGCTCACGAAAAGATAATCCCCGACCAGCATGGACTTCTCCATAGAGGAAGTCGGGATCGTGTACGCCTCGAAGAAAAACATACGAATCAATGTAGCCGCGATAATAGCAAAGATCAAAGCATCGATCCACTCCACCGTCTTGGTCTGTTTTTCCACTCCTTTCTTCTTCCAGAAAGCCCAATGCACCTTCTTCGTGATATAAATATCAAACAGAACAGGCACACCTAATAACAACCACCAGCTCCCGATCCATAACGTCCACAGCAGGTACACGAAAAGAACGCACCCTAATTTAAACCATTTATTTGTCAATATCCTACTCATATATTTCTTGATTTATTAAATTAAACTCCTCCGTCAGCTTCGCTGCCACCTCCTCTATAAACAGAGGAGGAGCTGGTAACCTCTCCCCAAGACAGGGAGCATTCAACTCTCCCTCTGTTTATAGAGGGAGTACCCCGAAGGGGGGAGGGAGTTTGTTATTTCAGTTTTCATTCTAAATTTTCAACAAGTCATCCATTCCAAAAACACCTTTTTTCCCCATCAGGAATTCAGCCGCCATCACGGCTCCCTGGGCAAAACCATCCCGGGAATAAGCGGAATGGTATATCTGGATTTCATCCACGTTCGATTTATAAGTTACCGTGTGAATCCCCGGAACTTCACCTTCTCTTTTGGCTTTTACAGGCAATTCTCCCGCACCGACCTTTCCTTCATCCAGTACCCAAGACGAGTATTCCGGATGCTCTTCCAAAATATCTTTTACCAAAGTAATGGCTGTTCCACTGGGAGCATCCAGCTTGTGGATGTGATGGGTTTCCTCGACAGAAACTTTATAATCGGAAAATCGAGCCATGGTCTGTGCCAGCCAACGATTCAGATGAAAAAATATATTCACCCCGATACTATAATTGGATGCGTAAAAAAATGCTCCCCCTAATTGCTCGCGTGACATCATCACTTCGCTCCATCTTTCCAGCCATCCCGTCGTACCGGATACCACCGGAACATGATTACGGAAACACCAATTATAATTATCGACTGCCACGGCCGGGGTTGTAAATTCAATCGCGACATCAGCCTGTTTCAATTGATCATCCGTACATGTAGCCCGGTTATTCTCATCCACGACCAACACGACTTCATGCCCGCGATCACGAGCCACACGCTCTATCGTTTTCCCCATTTTCCCGTATCCAAGTAATGCAATCTTCATTATATTGAATTAAAAAATAATGTACCACTGTCTTACAAAGGTAATATTTAAAAATAAAAAAAGGCCACCCGAGGGCAGCCTTTTCTGATATTTTATAATTACTAAGCTAACTCTTTCACTTTCGCAACGATTGCTTTGAAAGCTTCCGGTTGATTCATAGCCAGATCAGCCAGAACTTTACGGTTCATGTTTACCTCTGCTTTATGAACTAAGCCCATAAACTTAGAGTAAGACAAACCTTCCATTCTAACTGCGGCGTTAATTCTCTGAATCCACAACGCTCTAAATTCTGATTTTTTCTTCTTTCTGTCACGGTACGCGTACGTTAAGCCTTTTTCATACGTGTTTTTGGCAACCGTCCAGACATTTTTTCTTGCACCAAAGTTACCTCTGGTTTGACTTAAAACCTTTTTTCTACGTGCTCTTGAAGCAACGGCATTTTTAGCTCTTGGCATAATCTTTTGTTTTTTGAATGTTAGCGTCCCTCAAGGAACTTAACTAGCGTAACATCCTGGTTAATTACTGTTTTTTTTAAATTTCTTAGATACAAAGCATTTTTCTCACGGTTGCGTCGTTAGCCACGTCAACGATAGCTGTATGAGTCAAATTTCTTTTTCTCTTGGTTGCTTTTTTGGTCAAAATATGACTTTTAAAAGCATGTTTTCTCTTAATCTTCCCGGTAGCAGTCAAAGTAAATCTTTTCTTTGCACTGCTCACACTCTTCATCTTTGGCATTTGTTCTAATTTTAATTTGTTTCAGAATATATGTAATTATAAAATATCCCTTATCGATTTTAGATTTAATGATTTTAGATTTCAGATTGAAAAATCCAATGATGGAATGATTTTAGATTCGCGGATCTATTCATTCTAAATTCTAAACTTTAAACTCTAAACTTCCATTATTTCTTAGGAGCAATAACCACGATCATTTTCTTTCCCTCAAGCATGGGAGCGGATTCCAGTTTCCCGTAATCTTCCAACGCATTAACAAAGCGTTCCAACAAGTCAGCCCCCTGGTCTTTAAACAGGATCGAACGCCCTTTGAAGAACACGTAGGCTCTTACCTTCGCACCTTCTTGCAGGAACCCGATCGCGTGTTTCAACTTGAAATTGAAATCATGATCGTCTGTTTGAGGCCCGAAACGGATCTCCTTTACAACGACCTTCACGCTCTTGGCTTTAATCTCTTTCTGCTTTTTCTTCAACTGATACAGGAACTTGCTGTAATCAATGATCCTGCATACAGGTGGATCGGCATTTGGGGATATCTCTACCAGATCAGCTCCGGCAGCTTCAGCCATGGCTAAAGCCTCTTTTAAAGGATAAACACCCGCTTCTACATTTTCACCAACGACTCTCACAGAAGCAGCCCGAATTTGCTCGTTCACTCTGTGCTGTGGCTTGTCATTTTGACCTCTGCCCCTAATTTCCATTGTTCTTGCTATAATTAATCCTCCTTTTATTATTATTCATTGTAGATAGAGTTCAACTGAGCTTCTACCTCTTTATTTATCATTTCTGCGAATTCTTCCGTTGTCATAGCTCCTTTGTCTCCCTCTCCTTGACGACGAACAGAAACTTTATTTTCGTTCATTTCCTGTTCCCCGACAATCAACATGTAAGGAATCTTTTTCAACTCGTTATCACGTATCTTACGACCAATCTTTTCGTTACGATCGTCTAAAACGGTGCGAATGTCGGAATTATTTAAGAAATTTACAACTTTTTGAGCATAATCGTTGTATTTTTCACTGATCGGGAGTACCACGACCTGGTCCGGAGTCAACCACAACGGGAATTTTCCACCTGTGTGTTCGATCAGCACGGCCACGAACCGCTCCATACTTCCGAACGGAGCCCGGTGAATCATTACCGGACGATGTTTCTGGTTATCAGCACCCGTGTATTCCAGCTCGAAACGTTCCGGCAAGTTATAATCCACTTGGATCGTTCCTAACTGCCACTTCCGCCCGATAGCATCCTTCACCATGAAGTCCAATTTCGGCCCATAGAATGCGGCCTCACCCAACTCGACAGTTGTTTTCAATCCTTTCTCGGCAGCCGCCTCGATAATAGCACTCTCGGCTTTCTCCCAGTTTTCATCGGTTCCGATGTATTTCTCCTTATTATTCGGGTCTCTCAAAGAAACCTGCGCGGTGAAATTCTCGAAACTCAACGCTTTGAATATCGTGAAAATAATGTCGATTACTTTCTTGAATTCCTCTTTCAACTGATCGGGCGTACAGAACAAGTGAGCATCATCCTGCGTGAACCCGCGAACCCTTGTCAACCCGTGCAATTCCCCGCTCTGCTCGTAGCGATACACCGTACCGAATTCTGCAAAACGAACCGGAAGATCCTTATAAGACCGCGGTTTGAATTTGTACATCTCGCAGTGGTGCGGGCAGTTCATCGGTTTCAACATGAATTCCTCGCCTTCTTGCGGGGTCGTGATGACCTGGAAACTATCTTTACCGTACTTCTGGAAATGTCCTGAAGTCTTGTACAAGTTCACGTTACCGATATGCGGGGTGATCACCTGCTCGTAACCGTACTTCTTCTGTACCTTGCGCAAGAAAGCTTCCAGACGATCTCTCAACATGGCTCCCTTCGGCAACCACATCGGAAGTCCCGAACCAACCGCTTGCGAGAACATGAACAACTCCATTTCCTTACCAATCTTACGGTGATCGCGTTGTTTTGCCTCCTCCATCAATACCAGCCATTCGTCCAGCATTTTCTGTTTCGGGAAAGTGATACCGTATATACGGGTTAACATCTTGTTATGTTCGTTCCCTCTCCAGTATGCCCCGGCAACTGAAGTCAACTTGATAGCTTTGATATAGGATGTATTGGGCAAGTGTGGTCCGCGGCACAAGTCCGTGAAATCACCCTGACGGTAATACGTGATTGTTCCGTCTTCCAAATCGTTGATTAACTCTACTTTATATGTTTCATTGAGCGATGAAAAATGATTCAACGCCTCTTGCTTACTAACGTCTATCCTGCAATACTCCTCGTTCTTTCTTGCCAATTCCAACATTTTCTTCTCAATCTCCACCAAATCTTTCTCTTGGATAGCAACACCTTCTCCCGGGTCCACGTCATAGTAGAAACCATTTTCAATTGCCGGACCGATACCGAACTTGATATTCGGGTAAATAGCCTGCAAAGCTTCTGCCATAAGGTGTGCAGATGAGTGCCAGAAAGCATGGCGTCCCTCTTCATCGTCCCATGTATATAGCTTAATCTCGGAGTCTGTTGTTATACCGCGCATCAAATCCCACGTGACGCCATTTACGGATATAGACAACACTTCCTTAGCCAGCTTATGGCTAATCGACTTAGCTATGTCCATGCCGGTTACCCCGGACTCGAACTCTTTTACATTCCCATCGGGAAATTTAATCTTTACCATTCTGCTTTCTTTTAGTTATTACTCTTTGTAATTTACGAACCGCAAAATTATAAAAAAACATCGGAATATCAAAGAAAAAGCCCGGCTTAAACACGCCTCTTCTCTTGAAAAAGAAACAGACACGAGGCATGTTCAAAAACGATCCCGGACATCATTTAACAAATGCAAATATTCGCTATTATTTATTTACTTTATTGCATTCACATTGTGACCCGCTCCCATTCCGCTCCCATTCCTCCCCTATTCCCCTCCTATTAATATTAAAAATATATTAAATTATAATACAATATACAAACGAGCTGATCAATGTATGATAATAAGTAAATACATAGAATATAAAAAATTGATTTATAATACTTTACCTAACAAAATTTGTATTTTTCTAAAAAAAACGTAATAGCACGGGAAAAAACGAGAGGCGAACTCAAAAGTCATGCTCAAAACAGCAACCTTCCCCCCTGTGTAAGGGGAAACTAAAAACTAAAAACTAAAAACTAAAAATTAAAAGATGTCGGCTCGTGCGCTGGAATCTAAAATTTAAAAGCTAAAATTAAAAAGCTATTCCTGTCCGTGTAATTTATTAAATAAAATGGCCAAGTTCGTGTATATCGTCGTGTTTTGCACGGCAATATGAGCAGGTACTTTAATCCGGGCCGGGGTAAAATTCCAAATAGCCTTGATTCCCCAAGCAACCATTAAATCGGCCACGTTCTGGGCACATTCGGCCGGAACGGTAATGATACCTATCGCCACGTTACATTCTCCCGGCATTCCCCGGAACTGGTCCACATGAAAAATCTCGACATCATTAATCTTTGTCCCGATTTTAGATTTGTCCACGTCGAAAGCCTTCTGTATATTCAAACCGAAATTTCTCAGTCCCTTATCCTGCAACAAGGCACATCCTAACGAACCCGCCCCGACTAGAAAAGCGTTATTAATCTTGTTAAAACCAAGAAAGTCATCCAGTATCTCCACGAAATTATCCACCTCGTAACCAACACGAGTTTTACCGGAGATACCGGTATGCGACAAATCTTTCGTCACTTGCGTGGCGTCTATTTCCATGTATTCGGCAATTCTTGTCGATGAGACGTACTTCTCTCCCTGTTTTTGCAATGTCTTCACGAAAGAAAGATATGCGGGCATCCGCCTCAAAACCGGAACTGGAACAACTTTACTATCATTAGCCATATAACGTTCTATAATTTCTGCAAAGTTATATCTTTTCGGCGAAATCCGACACAAAGAATTTGCATTATTTCTTTTCTGTCGTTTCCGGGCGAACAACACCTTTGGCCGACGCGATCATATTACTTTCCCCGTTAAACACCGCCCCGGCCTCAACAACCATAGTTGCAGTGGAGATCGTTCCCTTCACGTTTGATTTTGCCCTTAACACGACAATACCGGTTGAAACTATATCCCCCTCCACGTTCCCGAACACGTCAATATTCGGAGAATTGACTTTTCCCGTAACACGAGAAGAAGGCCCGAGAACCAAACGCCCGTCAGTATGAACTGTCCCGACAAGCGTGCCGTCAATCCGTATATCCCTTGGCGTTTGAATATCCCCCTCGACGATGACACCTTCACTCAAAAGATTCAAGATTGCCTGTACTTCCTTTCCCATATCTCTATTTCATTTTTATTTTCCCAAATGCAACACATACGTTACTACGACAATTAGCACGTTTTCTTATCATGACATACTAATTCCGGGTTTAAAGTTAGTGAAATTTCGTCAAATACATACATCATCTCCACCGGCACACACGATCTCTTCACTTCACGCCCCATGCTCGTCAGATGAAACGCACGAAAAGAACACACCACACAGCCTACATTTCCCGAATTTATTCCATATTTGTACGAAATCAATGTCATATACTTCTTATATATTATTAACATTTTCATCCTCAAACACACGCCTTTTTTCACTGAAAAGAAATATCAAAGCCCGAACTTACACCCACTGTATATTTTTACTATTTTTGCCCGCTCAACAGAATGAACCAGTTTATTTAAAAGAATATACATGAACTACAAGGAAACATTAGAATGGTTATTTGCCCAGCTTCCCATGTACCAAAGAGAAGGTAAGGCCGCATACAAAGCCAATCTGGACAACACGTTAAAACTGGATGAACACTTCGGTTCTCCGCACAAACAATTCAAGACCATCCACGTGGGGGGTACAAACGGTAAGGGTTCAGTGTCTCACATGCTGGCCTCCATATTACAAGAAGCCGGGTATAAAACCGGACTATACACGTCACCGCACTTGAAAGATTTCCGTGAACGTATCAAAATAAACGGGGAGATGATCACGGAACAATACGTGATCAATTTCGTGGAAGAGAATAAATCACTTTTCGCCGGGATCAAACCGTCCTTCTTCGAAATGACGGTGGCTATGGCCTTCCAATATTTCGCGGACCAACAAGTTGATATTGCTGTTATCGAAGTCGGACTTGGAGGGCGACTGGACTCCACGAATATCATAACCCCTCTAGCCTCGGTGATCACGAATATTTCATTCGATCATATGGCCCTTCTCGGTGACACGCTTGAAAAAATCGCACACGAGAAAGCGGGTATTATCAAACCCGGCGTTCCCGCAATCATCGGGACGAAAGACCCCGCCAGTGACTTTGTCTTTATTGAAAAAGCAAAAGAGTGTGAAACCACCCTTGAATTTGCGTCCGAAAACTGGCAAGTAACACGAGATAATAAAAACGCCTACCGGCTGGAAAACAAAAACGGGATCACGTTTGCCCCCGTGCAAGCAGACCTGAAAGGACTTTATCAACGAAAAAATATCCCGGCCGTTCTGGAAACGGTTCTAAGCCTAAGAAACAATGGCTTGCACATCTCCGATCAAAACATATACAACGGCATAGCCAACACGATTCGCAACACGGGATTGCTTGGACGTTGGCAAGAATTATCACAAACGCCCTATACGGTATGCGACACCGGACACAACATCGATGGACTAACCGAGATTGTCGCCCAATTAAAAACCTGCACGTATGAAAAACTCCATTTCGTGATCGGTATGGTAAACGACAAGGACGTGGACAGCGTGTTGCACATCCTGCCAAAAGACGCTATTTATTATTTCTGCAAAGCATCCATACCCAGGGCTATGGATGAGAAAACTTTAGCCGAGAAAGCCCGGCCAAATCATCTTCACGGGGAAACCTTCCCGACAGTTGCTGCAGCCTATCAAGCCGCCCGTGAAGCCGCCAGCAACCGGGATATGATATACATCGGGGGAAGTACTTTTGTTGTCGCGGAAGTGATTTAAAAAAAAACTTATAAACTAAAAGAGTGTCAAAAATAAATGTTGACACTCTTTTTACTACACGAAAAATCAAACTATAAACTTTGTCTTATTCCTTTTTAGGAGTTTCTTTTTGCGCTTTAAATACCGCTATCACGTTATTACTATCTTTCAGCGTCAACTTATCATTCTTTATGATAAAACTCTTCGTATCTTCCAGAACCTTGAAAAAACTTGTTTCAATATCCATATCAGGACAAGCCATCTTAGTCGCTCCCATCCCGCTAAAAGTCAATTGTGACTCGTTTTGTTCGTAAACACCAAAAAAGCGATTACATCCCGCCCTTCCAAATACTTTCTTATCACTGCTTTCAAGCGTGATGAATACCTCGCTCCCACCTTCCTTGAACTTAATCTCTTTCCCGTTCAAACTCTCCGCAACCCATTTCACCCCGGTCAGAGAAACGCTCTCCTTTGCCGACTTGCACGAAGTCATCCATATTGCTAATACACAACAAAAAAATATTCCTTTCATAATTCAATCACCATTTTGGATAATTAGTACTCATTAGTTTTCTCATTCTTTTCTACAAATACCATGCCAAAAGGGAATTTCATCAATAAACCTCACCTCATTCAAACATTCATTTATTTGAGAAATCAAGCAGTAAAAAAAAACATCTAAAGGGATGAATTAACTTTTGAATTACTGAATAAATTCAATAATTGATTATATATTTGCACGTGTTTTTAAAATAAACAATTACAGGGTGAATTAGAAATAATTATCTACATATCAAAAACATAATAAAACAATGTCCAAGGTTATAAAACTGAAAAAAGGCCTTGATATCAAGTTAAAAGGAGAAGCCGAAAATCTGGTGAAAAACATCGAGAGATGTGATTTCTACGCGGTAAAACCAACAGATTTCCGTCTGCTTACTCCCAAACTTGCAGTAAAGGCAGGCGATCAAGTGAAAGCGGGTGACGTGTTGTTTATCGACAAGTACAGACCTGAAGTCAAATTCACATCACCTGTTAGCGGTACAGTCGAAACCGTAAACAGAGGAGAAAGAAGGAAGTTGCTGGAGGTCGTGGTTAAAGCAGATGACCAAATCCAATACAAGGATTTTGGGGCTGCAGACGTGAACAAACTTTCCAGAGACGAAATCATCGAAAAATTACTTGACAGCGGGGTTTGGCCCATGATCAAACAACGTCCGTACGACATCATCGCGACCCCGGCTGATATGCCGAAGGCGATATTCGTGTCCGGTTTTGATTCCGCCCCTCTCGCTCCGGATTTCGACATCACTCTTGCAGATGAATTAACCGCGCTCCAATCCGGAATCGATTGCTTAAAAAAATTATGCGGTAAAAACGTGAACTTGAACTTGAAAGAAGGGACGCCTTCAACATCCGTGTTCGCCAAGCTGAAAAACGTGGATGTGAATTATTTCGCGGGACCACACCCGGCAGGAAATGCAGGAATCCAGATTCACCATCTGAACCCGATCAACAAAGGGGAAATCGTTTGGGTGGTAAACGCTATGGACCTTGCCATTATCGGACGATTATTCACTTCCGGAAAATTCGACGCCCGCAAGACGATTGCTCTCGCAGGTTCAGAAGTTGAAAAGCCTGCTTACTACAAAACCATTCTGGGAGCAAAAATCGGTTGTATCGTGAACGGGAAACTGAAGAATCAAGTTCATCAACGTATTATTTCCGGTAACGTACTCACGGGTTATAAAGTAACTGAAGAGAACTATCTCGGATTCTATAATAATATGGTAACCGTTATCCCTGAAGGTGATAATTACGAATTTTTGGGTTGGGCAACTCCCGGTTTCAACAAATTCTCCATATCAAAAACTTTCCCCTCTTTCTTATGTCCGAACAAGAAATACACTCTTGATGCCAACTATCACGGGGAAGAAAGAGCCTTCGTGGTGACCGGACAATACGAGAAAGTTCTTCCCATGGACATCCTTCCCGTTTACCTGCTGAAAGCGGTACTGGCAGAGGACTTGGACAAGATGGAACAACTCGGTATGTACGAGATTGTCCCGGAAGATATGGCTTTATGCGAGTTCGTTTGTACCTCTAAAACTCCGGTACAGGAAATACTGGAAAAAGGTATAGAGTTAATGATAAAAGAACTAAGCTAATTTTAAATTGCAAATTTTAAATTGTCAATTCCTTGATGGGACACGATTCAAAATTTAAAATCTAAAATCTAAAATTTAAAATTATAAAGATGAATTTTTTACGCAACTATCTAGATAAGCAAAAGCCAAAATTTGAAAAGGGAGGCAAACTATACAAGTTGCATTCCGTTTTCACGGGTTTTGAGTCTTTTCTTTTCGTGCCTAACCGCACGACATCTTCAGGCTGTAATATCCGGGACGCGATTGATCTGAAAAGAACCATGATCATTGTCGTGATGGCCTTGATTCCGGCCCTTTTATTCGGTATTTATAATGTGGGATACCAGCATTTCAACGCTATGGGTACTCTGGCCGATACCGGTTTCTTCGAGTTATTCTTCTATGGGCTGTGGAGAGTGTTACCTATGATCATCGTTTCCTACGTGGTCGGATTGGGTATTGAATTTGCCGCGGCACAAATCAGGGGACACGAGATCAACGAGGGCTTCCTCGTATCCGGTTTATTGATCCCGATGATTATGCCGATTAACGCCCCCCTTTGGATGGTGGGAGTTTCCACCGCCTTCGCCGTGATTATCGGTAAAGAAATCTTCGGTGGTACCGGAATGAACATCTGGAACCCGGCATTGTTAGCCCGTGCGTTCTTCTTCTTCTCCTACCCTTCCATGATTTCGGGGGATAAAGTATGGATCGCCGGAATGCCCGACGGGTTCTCTCAAGCGACCCCGCTTGCCGAGGCTGCCCAAGGTCTACCCACGACCTATGATATGTCTTCCATGTTCTGGGGATTGATCCCGGGATCCGTGGGTGAGACGTCAACTTTCTGTATATTGCTCGGAGCCATCTTGTTAATTGCCACCGGAATCGGAAGTTGGAAAATCATGCTTTCCACTTTCATCGGAGGCTACTGCATGGCTTTATTACTTAACTACACGTTACCCGCAACCAACCCGTACGCAGCAATCACCCCGATTACTCATTTAATCATGGGAGGTTTTGCTTTCGGAGCCGTATTCATGGCAACAGACCCTGTAACATCGGCACAAACGGAAAGAGGGAAATGGATATATGGTTTCATTTTAGGTATCATGGCCATCCTTATTCGTACGCTAAACCCCGGTTACCCGGAAGGAATGATGTTAGCCATCCTGTTAATGAACACCTTTGCTCCGCTTATTGACTGGTTTGTCGTTCAAGGTAACATCAAGCGCAGACTGAAAAGAGCTAAAGCGACGCAATTGTAGATTTTAAATTTTAAATTGTAAATTTATTCTGATACGAATTTAAAATCTAAAATCTAAAATTTAAAATTAATAACGAGATGAACAAACAAGGAAATACATATACCTTTATCTATTCCATCGTTTTGGTTGTCGTAGTTGCAGCCATACTGGCGATAGTGTCTCTTTCACTAAAGCCATACCAAGATGAGAATATAGAGAACGAGAAGAGACAAAACATTCTGAGTTCTGTAAATGTTAGTTCTACCCCGGAGACTTCGGCTGAATTGTTCAACAAAATCATCACGAAACAATTCATTCTGAACTACAAGGGTGAGGCTATCGAAGGAAACGCTTTCGCCGTGGACATCCCGACGGAAGGTAAGAAACTTCAGAAAGCACTTAAAAATCCGGAACTTCAACAAGCATTGAAAGACGGAAAATTGCTTTCAGAAACGATCAAAGATGACAAAGCATTAGCAGATGTCAAATTCCCAGTATTCGTGGCCGACATTGACGGTGCCATCAAGTACATCCTGCCCACTTACGGGGTTGGACTTTGGGGTCCGGTTTGGGGATATATTTCTTTAAATGAAGACAAGAATACCGTTTACGGGGTTCTGTTCGACCACAAAGGAGAAACTCCCGGACTTGGAGCCGAGATCACCCAACCGTTTTTCCAGAAGCAATTCAGCGGAAAGACCGTTTTTGAAAACTCCTCTTTAAAAGCCATCACGGTGAAGAAAGGCGGTAACGCAACCGGAGCACACGAAGTTGACGGAATCTCCGGGGGTACCATCACTTCAAAAGCAGTTGAGACGATGATCGCCGACTACTTAAAATGTTACGAACAATTCTTAAAACAAATACAATAATGAGCGATAAAGAAACATTATTTTCAGCTAAGAACCGAGGCTTGCTACTCGGCCCCTTGAGCAAAAATAACCCCGTTCTGGTGCAGATTCTGGGTATATGTTCTGCTCTCGCCGTAACCGCAAAAATGGAACCGGCCATCGTGATGGCTCTTTCGGTTACAGCCGTAACGGCATTCTCTAACGTGATTCTTTCGCTACTGAGAAATACAATCCCGACGCGTATACGTATCATCGTGCAGTTGGTCGTGGTTGCCGCATTGGTAATCATGGTGGATCAGGTATTGAAAGCGTTCGCTTACGAGGTAAGTAAACAATTATCCGTATTCGTCGGGTTGATCATCACGAACTGTATCATCATGGGACGTATCGAGGCTTTCGCCTTGGCAAACAAACCGTGGCCTTCATTACTGGACGGTATCGGTAACGGTCTCGGATACGGGTTAGTTCTCGTGATCGTGGCATTCTTCCGTGAATTACTCGGGTCCGGAACTTTGTTCGGGGTAAAAGTAATCCCACAAATATTCTACGATTGGGGTTATCAAAACAACGGTTTAATGATCCTTCCCCCGATGGCATTGATGCTGGTGGGTTTGATCATTTGGGTTCACCGTTCCAAGAACAAGGATTTAATAGAACAGAAATAGTCAACTAAAAGTGAAATAACGATATGGAAAATCTATTAAATATATTTGTACGGTCCGTATTCATTGATAACATGATCTTTGCTTACTTCTTGGGTATGTGTTCATACCTTGCCGTATCAAAGACCGTGAAGACATCATTCGGATTAGGTATTGCCGTTGTATTCGTGTTATTAATCACCGTCCCGGTAAACTACTTGCTGGATAACTTCGTGTTGAAAGCCGGAGCTTTAAGCTGGTTACTTGGTGAAAGCGCTGCAAACATTGATTTGAGTTTCTTAAGTTTCATCATGTTCATCGCGGTCATTGCCGCCATCGTGCAACTCGTGGAAATGGTAGTTGAAAAATTTGCCCCGGCACTTTACAACCAGTTAGGAATCTTCCTACCGTTGATCGCGGTAAACTGTGCCATCATGGGAGCATCCCTGTTCATGCAGGAAAGAGGATATGCTAACATTGGAGAGGCAACGGCTTTCGGTTTGGGTTCAGGTATCGGTTGGTTACTCGCTATCGTGGGTATCGCCGCTATTCGCGAGAAACTGAAATATTCAAACATCCCCGCCCCGCTTAGAGGTATCGGTATCACCTTTATCGTGACCGGATTGATGGCTATTTCATTCATGAGTTTCTTGGGAATTAACCTGTAAAGTAATTTTAAATTGTAAATTTTAGATTGTAAATTTCTCTGGAGTCCTCAATTTAAAATTTAAAATCATAAAATCTAAAATTAAAAATGATGTTATTAGCAATAAATACAACAATTGTCATGTCAGGGGTCATCGTGTTCCTCATCGTAACACTGATTCTCGTGGGCATGCTTTTGTTCGCCAAAGCCAAACTGACTCCCAAAGGAGAGGTGAAAGTTGACATTAATCATGGCGAAAAGGAATTGGTAACCGAACCGGGGTCCACGCTATTAGCCACCCTTGGAAACAACAAAATCTTCCTCCCTTCGGCTTGTGGAGGTAAAGGTTCATGCGGTATGTGTCGTTGTCAGGTTGAATCCGGAGCAGGGTCTATCCTACCGACAGAAACGGGATTCTTCTCCTACAAACAACAACACGATAACTGGCGCTTGGCTTGTCAGGTAAAAGTGAAAGAGAATATTGAAATGCACATTCCGGAAGAAGTTCTCGGAATCAAGAAATGGGAGTGCGAAGTGGTTTCCAACAGAAATATCTCTACCTTCTTGAAAGAATTCGTGGTAAAATTACCGGAAGGCGAAAACTTGAAATTCAAATCCGGAGGATATATCCAGATTGACGTGCCTGCAATCGACGTTGACTTCAAGACGTTCGATATTGACGAGAAATACAAGGCGGATTGGGAACGCATGAAAATGTTCGATCTTAAAATGCACAACCCGGAAGCAACCTACCGTGCTTACTCCATGGCAAACTCCCCGGCAGAGGGTAACATTATCATGCTGAACATTCGTATCGCAACTCCCCCGTTCGACAAAGCTATCGGTGGTTTTGCCAACGTGAACCCCGGAATCTGTTCCTCTTACATCTTCTCTCGTAAACCGGGAGATAAAGTAAGTATTTCCGGACCTTACGGAGAGTTCTTCTTGAGAGACACGAACAACGAGATGATGTTCATCGGTGGTGGTGCCGGTATGGCCCCCATGCGTTCACACATCTTCAACCTCTTCCACACGATGCACACCGATCGTAAAGTTACTTTCTGGTACGGCGCACGTGCTTTGCAAGAAGCTCCTTACGTGGACGAGTTCAACAAGATTCAAGAAGAGAACCCGAACTTCCACTGGACTCTGGCTCTCGACAGACCGGACCCCGTGGCTGACGCAGCCGGAGTGGCTTACAAACCGGGCTTTGTTCATCAAGTAATCTTCGAGAATTATTTGAAGAATCATGAAAACCCGGAAGATATTGAATACTACCTCTGCGGTCCTCCTATGATGATCTCGGCAGTAACCAAAATGCTGTACGACCTTGGAGTTCCGGATGAAAACGTGATGTACGATAACTTCGGAGGATAATCAAAATAAAAAAGCTGCTTGTACAAGCAGCTTTTTTATTTCAAATGAGTACCAGCAAGTTTTGAGTTTACTCCCTACTTCTTCAAAAACATATTCTTGAATTCGATTGCTTTAAGCAGCAATCCCGAATTTATCTGATTCCGGGAAAGACGATTCAACAAAGAATCCGTCACTTGGATATTCCCGGCCACCTTCTTCTCGTAAATCACGTTATCCATGATAAAAGCATAATTCTGCGGGTCTCCGGCCAGATGAAAAGGCAGGCGTTCGGGATCAAACAAATCTCTTCCCATAGAATAATCTTCCGCGGGATTCTTTACCCCCAACACCCGTTTCATTAAAGTCGGCGTCACATCATAATGAGACGTTCTGTGCGAGTACACGCCGGGAGTGTTCCCCGGGTAATACAGGATAAACGGGACATGCACCTGTGCGTTCGAAAAATCACTTCCATGTCCCCAAAAGTTCTTCTTATTCTCGTTAAACTCCTGCCCATGATCCCCGGTAATAACGATCACGGAATTATCCAACAACCCGTTCGCTTCCAGTTTATTCACCACCTTTCCCACAAGTGAATCCACGTAATAGGCACAATTACGGTACAGGTTAAAGAACGGTTCCGGGTCCAAATTATTATTTAAAGCCAGATAATTGGCGTAATCCCACGAGGGTTGAAATTTCTTACGATAAGGAGCCGGAATATCAATCGCATGCAACAAATCATAAAACACGAAAGAAAAAAATGGTTTATCCCCCTCTTTCCGTTCATCCAAATAATTCAAAAAATCTTCCGTGATCCTGTTATCCCGATCAAAAGGAGTTGCTCCCGGGGTTTCCTTGCGAATATCTTTCACGTCTCCGAAGACGATTCGATAAAAAGGAGGATTAACAAGCGTCGCACTGGCGAACGTCTCTATATCATACCCATTTTCCAGTAAATTCTCGATAAACAAAGGCTGTACACCCGTACGTTCAAAATCTTGCCAGTATGTTGCGGAAATACCGAAAAACAGACCGAATATCCCACCCCGCGTACCATTACTGGAACTTAAATGACGATTAAATACCGCGGAACGATCACCAAAAGCCCGGATGTTAGGACAACACTCCCGTGTAAAAGTCCTGAAATTCCATGAATCCAGAATAAGATAAATAATATTCAGCGGTTTCACGCTATCCACTTTTTCCAGCGGATGAAGGGGGTACACGAAACTATGCCCCTTCCCTTTATCCGGATTATTCACATATAAGTCCTCCTTTTTGACCACACCCAACTTTAACATCAAACGATTGGCTGTCAAAGGATAAAATTGCGGTAAACAAGCCGATACTTCCGTGATCGAATTCACGTTAGCCGCAGCAGCATAAGCATGGGTTAACTGGGGAGCAATACAGGAGAACAGGAAAAGATAAATACCGATTTTCACCTGTTTAGAAGTAACATACCGGGCATACCGGTAAGCGATAAAAACGACCGCTAAAGTAAACAACAAAATAAGTAACCCGATAAGAACCCCATGCAAGACCAAAGTATTATTAAACACGAATACCTGGTTTCCTCCCCCACCAAAAGCCAGATCCAGCACAAACCCGTTGATATGAAATTTATACAACTGGAAAACAATCCCGTTCAAATAGGCCAGCACGTTCAATAAAAATATAGCACAGGTGAACAGAATGGTACCGACCTTCCGCATCTGCCGCCACCACGTGAAGGGAATATATAAAATAACCCAAGGGATCAAATTGAAAAGAAAAGCTTGCCCCAATGCCGCCATCAGATAATAAAAGCCCCCGACAAAATTCAAAGATTCCCAATAATTACTATTCACGAGATAGATCACAAATTGAACGAGTAACATACAAGAGGCGCACATATAAAACAGAAAACCTCTCTTCAAATAATTCACTCTTTCAGTGCATCCCCCTGATTTAGAAGTATCAAACATCATAAACGATTGTATTAAGAAATGATCATATAATAGTTGCAAATAAAACGGATTAAATCGACTTTTCAATCATTTTCTTAAAAATTCATTTTCAATTATTTAATTCTTTTTCCTGAATCCCCGGCAATAAAAAAAATACATATCAATAAACGATCGTTTAATGACATATATCATGCCAAGCACAAATCCCTTTCAGAAGGGAATATACGTTCAAATTATCAATACTTCAGCTTACTATAATTCAAGCCATACAAGATGATAAATACCAACGCCAAGAATCCGGACATAGCCATGGAAATCACCACGACGCTATTCCAACCGGAATAAATCGGCAGGATAAACAACTGGCCGATCTGCGCGATCGCATATAAATAAAAACCATTCCTTTTTAACTTGTACATCATGAAAGCCCCGATCAAACTGATCACGGCACACAAGGCAGCTAACGAGTAAATTGCTTTCCCGTGCATTATGGTCGTTTGTAACACCTCCAAGGACGAACTCATGATAGAAGAAACCCACGAAGGTTGGGCTTCGGCTCCCGCCATGTTCGTTATCTGTTGAATCTGGACGACTAAGCGCTCCGGTGTAAACATGGCTAACTGGAACAAATTGTTAATTAAGCCCCAACCACTACCAATAAATGTCAAGATGCAAAGTACGGTGAGAAAAGTCGGTCTGACCGGTTTTTCTACGCTAAAGGGATTTTCCATAATCAAATAAATTTTATACACAACAAACGTACACAAATATTCGAAAATTAAAAAACAAGAGATGAAAAAAAGTTGCCAAATACTTTGTTTACATGCACGATTAGTATAATTTTGGCCTAGATTTATAAACGTCTATAGTATTAAAAATCTAAATAATGAAAAGAGACACTCAAATTTTCGACCTGATTGACAAAGAATGTCATCGTCAAAAAGAAGGACTTGAATTAATCGCATCTGAAAACTTCGTGAGCGAGCAAGTAATGCAGGCTATGGGATCTTGCCTGACCAACAAATATGCAGAGGGATACCCCGGAGCCCGTTATTACGGTGGTTGCCAAATCGTTGACCAGACAGAACAACTGGCTATCGATCGGGCTTGCCAATTATTCGGAGCTGAATTCGCTAACGTACAACCGCACTCCGGCGCACAAGCTAACGCTGCCGTGTTCTTCGCTTGCATGAAACCCGGCGATACCTTCCTGGGTCTTGACCTGGCTCATGGTGGTCACCTTTCACACGGATCTCCCGTGAATCTTTCCGGTATTAACTATCACCCGGTAGCTTACCACGTGAAAGAAGAAACCGGGATGGTTGACTATGACGAGATGGAACAATTGGCTTTGGAACACAAACCGAAATTAATCGTGTCCGGAGCATCCGCTTATTCTCGCGACTGGGATTACAAACGTATGCGCAAAATCGCTGATAAAGTAGGTGCTTTGTTAATGTGCGATATGTCTCACCCTGCCGGTTTGATTGCCAAAGGTTTATTGAACAACCCGATGGAATATTGCCACATCGTGACCACAACCACTCACAAAACCCTTCGCGGACCTCGTGGTGGTATGATCCTTCTTCCGAAAGATTTCCCGAATCCTTGGGGATTAAAAACTCCGAAGGGAGAGATCAAGATGATGTCACAAGTAATCAACTTTGCCGTATTCCCGGGACAACAAGGTGGACCGCTTGAACACGTGATCGCTGCTAAGGCTGTTGCTTTCGGAGAGGCGCTATCTGAAGAGTACACCGAATACGCGAAACAAATGCTAGCTAACGCCAGAGCTATGGCCAAAGCATTCGTGGAAAAAGGTTATAAAGTTGTTTCCGGTGGTACCGACAACCATTCCATGTTGATTGACCTGAGAACCAAATTCCCGGAATTAACCGGTAAGAAAGCTGAAAACACGCTTGTTAAAGCTGACATCACGATCAACAAGAACATGGTTCCGTTCGATACCCGTACCCCGTTCTCTACTTCAGGTCTTCGTGTAGGAACCCCGGCAATCACTACCCGTGGTTTGAAGGAAGAACATATGCCTATCATCGTGGACATGATCGACAGAGTATTGAGCGCCCCGGACGATGAAACCGTAATCGCACAAGTAAAGAAAGAAGTAAACGCCATGATGAGCGACAGACCTATGTTCGCCTGGTAATAAGACTTTCTAAATATACAAAAGACCGCAACATGGATTGCGGTCTTTTTTATTTGTTAATTAGTATTTAGTCTATCACGAGATTTCATGGCAATCTTGCATTTGGATCTCACTGTATCTCAAGGTAAATACACCGGTATCCCGCCTATGTCTCGTTAAGAGGTTAACGATAGGTTAACGATAGATTAACGATAGGTCAACGATACGGGGAATTAATGTGTTCCCGATATCATGTTCTCATACAATCATCATATTAACGAGACTACGGCAAGACACGGGTGAAATAGACTGTCAATACCATTACTTCCCACCTCGTCCTTTCTTTACCTTCCGGGAATTCTTTTTTATATCCTTCAGCCCTTTTTTCATTGCATTATATAATAATGTACCAGCCGAACGAGCAAACACAACTTGCTCGTCTCCCGCATCCAGAGTCACGGATGCTATTATTCGCTGAAAATAAATCCGGGCTCCCAAGGAGACATCATACACGGCAATACAGACTTCCGACTCGCTCTTCTGGTAAGAAAGTGGTCCCCCGGGATAAATCAAATCACTGACCTCATTACGCACTTTTCGAGCCGTGGCAGTCACCACATACTTGTAATCCGTCGTTTTCTTCAACGTCTCCATCACTTCGGGAGACAACTCAAAAGTGAGTTTGTCATGAGACAGGTATTTCAAGGATATATCATTTAAAAAATAAATAGAATCCCCTCCCATTTTTTTCAATTCCTTTAATAGATCACGTGTCAACCCTTCCCTGTACATGAGAGGTAACTGAGTTTCCACGTTCGTCACCAACCATTTACCCGTCGTGAAATCCAAACTTTTCGGGGACTCGTATAAATGCATATAACTGGGAGTGGCACACGAAACAGCCATCACCACTAAAATCAATAAAACGCCGTACTTCATCATGATTCTTATTTTATAGTGTTTCCAATCCTTCTCTAAAATTCTTGTATTTTAAACGAGGTAATAGCTCCTCCCTCATCCGGGAAGTATCCCCGTAATATGACACTCGCTTTCCCATATTTCACGCTTTATCAGATCATAATAATACATATCTATCACCCGTCCGTTTTTAATCGCAGCATCACGCAAAATAGCCTGTCTGGTAAAACCGACTTTTTCCAACACTTTCATCGAGGCCGGATTATACTCGTAAACAGAGGCAAACAAACGAATAATTCCGGTTTCCCGAAACACGTAATCAACCAACAACGCAACAGCCTCGCTCGTAATTCCCCACCCCCAATAGGCCTCACCCAGCCAATAACCGACCTCTGCACTAAGGCGCTCCACGTCTGTCAAGGGTACGATCCCAACTCCTCCCACGGCCTCTCCCGCTACCTCTATGGCAAAATTTTGAACATAAGGTTGGGCCTGTACCATCCGGATATACTTATCAGCATCCAACATTGTATACGGGTATGGAAGTCCATCCCGCACGTTATTCCATATTTTCTCGTTATTAATATGTTTTACTAATGATACTATATCCGTCAACTTCCACTCCCGCAACCTAAAATTTTCCTGTTTACTTTTTATTTCCATCAAGTTCGCTTTATAATGCAATCCGAGTTCCAAAATTATTTATTATTCTATATCTTTTTTCAACTTCTATCGTAAAAAAAATTATAAATGAGTAATAAATCCACATAAATTGTAGAATGATGGGGTATATGAAATGTTAATTTGTAACCTTTTCGAAACAAAAAAACAATTTCCGGTAGTAAAAATACTTATTTTTATATAGATCGATAGAAAAAAGAAGAAAAACATTGCAAATGCAATTTATATTCTTTAAATTTGAAACAAACACTAAGTATGATAAGATTCATATTACATAGTATCCTCATTCTTGTGGTAACACAACTCAGCAATGTTGCCATGGGATTGATCATGACAGAATCTCAACATACAGCGGTGACCTACCAATTAGCACAATTACATGACTCCATAAACAAGGGACAAAGCCTTGATTTTCAGAATCAATATCCCAGCCCGTTAATCCGGACTTCACTTGTCAGCATGACAAGATCAGAGCTACCCTGCCGGGTTCGGGTGATGCTGGACGGGGTCTACAAACAGGCAAATGAAAGTCTTACCATTAACAAGGAGGCAGATCACACGGGAATACACGAAGTATTCATATCGCACCCCAAGCGATATTTCCATGAACTCTGTTTGTTAATTATTTGAAACCTCACGTATATATGGCACGTATCTTGTACTAATACAAGATGTTTACACGATTAAGTGTTATCCTTTGATATAAAAAAACAGAGCAACGCTGGGAACGTTGTATATATATATACACACACAACACACAAGAAGATGAAAACAACTTTATTCAGTAAGAACCGGGACGAGAAAAATTACGAGTTATTTTTCGAATCAGATGAATTGCATCGGGTGCAATATCTATTAGAAACCAAACAATTCGGGGAACTTTCCGAATTACAAAGTTCAGAGGACGAGGACACAGGGATTAAATTAAAACTCTCATTAGCTGAACGCGGAAAATTGGTGACGGCACAACTCTTCGAGTACATCATGTCAGCTTACGAGGCTGTATCACCGATCATGACTTTCCGTAATAAAGAGGCTGTGGCTCTTTCAGGAGCCGTAACGCTCGACGAATAGACATTTTTTTTAATAAACGGGTTCCCGAAAATCGAGAACCCGTTTATTATTTATATCCTTAAAACTCACGGAAGATAATCCGTGTACAGAATTCCATTCAAATGGTCGATCTCGTGTTGAAAAATGCGAGCTGTAAATTCTCTCACCGTATCTTGTCTCCACTCGAAAGAAAGTTCATCCCGATAGCGCACGACAATCTCTTTAGACCGATATACCGACCCCATCCGACCCGGAATAGACAAACATCCTTCCTGCCCTAAAACAGTATCTTGAGAGAAATAAATGATTTCCGGATTCACGTAAAATTCAAAAGGCTCTCCCGTTTTATCCAAACGCTGCACAGCAACTAATTGACGTGATATACCGACTTGAGGAGCCGCAATACCCACTCCCTCGTTCAAGGAATCCCTCACGGTAGCAAGCATACGTGATCTTAAAACACGAAAGGTTTCCGTCTCGACATCTTCTTTTCCGAATTCTTTTGCCTGCAAACGCAGGAACAATGAATCTACCCGGTTTGTTACAAGAAACAGAGGCATAATACCCTCTTCTTCCGAATGTCCGATGCGTTCCCGTTCCTCCCGTGTAAAAGAATCCGATTTCTCTCCACACGCAAGGAAACATATCCCTACCCACACGCCAAATAATAACTGAACTATTCTCATTCTATTGTTTTATTAGTTTTAAACAAAAGCCCTTTTCTGACAAAATACATGAACGTGCCTATCGTGGTCATGAAAGAAATAAAATCTGCCATGGGCATACTACTCCACACGCCTGTAATCCCCCAGAAACGAGGTAATATTAACAAAAACGGAATCAAAAATAACAATTGTCGGGAAAGAGACAAAAATATGGAGACTTTAGCTTTCCCAATGGATTGAAAAAAGTTTGTGATAATAATCTGGCACCCCGCAAGAGGGAACATCAAACAAGTCACTCGTAAGCCAAATTTAGATAATTCCATCAACTCATGATTATCCGTAAACATCCCCACAATTGCCGAGGGAAACAACTGGCTCAACAAAAAACCAAACGTCATGATAGAAACCCCGGCAATCAATGCATAACGTAAAGTCTTACGTACCCGGTCAAAAAGAAGCGCCCCGTAATTAAACCCGATTACCGGCTGCATCCCCTGTGTCACCCCGATCTCGATCATGATAAACAAGGTCAGTACCAGATTCACAATCCCGTAGGCCCCGATAGCCAAGTCACCACCATAGCGCATAAAACTATTATTCAATATAATGACCACTGAACTAGCACACACGTTCATCAAGAAAGGTGACATCCCGATGGAAAAAATACTCATGATAATCCGACCTTTCAATTTAAATATTCCCGGTTTAAAACGTATCGTCGTGTTCTTGTTCAGATAGTGACTCACGATCCAGATTAAACCGATCGACTGGGAGATCACCGTGGCCAATGCTGCTCCCCGGATTCCCCAATCCAAATGAAAAATGAATATCGGGGCTAGAATAATATTGGCAAATACGGTCAGTAAAGAACTCAACATGGCCTTTTTCGGGTATCCCGTGGCTCGCATCACGTTGTTCAGACCGATAAAAGTAAAAGCAATCGGATTTCCCATCAAAATAACCTGCATAAAATCCCGGGCGTAAGGTAAAGTCGCCGGACTAGCCCCGAAGAAATGCAAGATCGGATCTAAGAATATCAAAGTCAATCCCCCGAAACAAAACCCGTTAATCACGCATAACAACAACACGTTCCCCAAGACAGAATTCGTTTTCTCCGTGTCTTTCTGCCCGAGATAAATCGAACTGATTGTCGCTCCCCCGATTCCTACCAAAGTCGAAAAAGCAATAATCAGGTTCATCAAGGGAAAAGTGATCGCTAACCCCGATATAGCTAACGGCCCCACACCATGCCCGATAAAAACACTATCAATAATATTATACAACGACGTCACTGTCATCCCGATAATTGCAGGGATTGAATACTGTAACAATAACTTCCCGACTGGCTTTGTCTCCAAAACCTGCGATGCATTAATACTCGACATAACTCTTTATCCTCCTTCTATTAAAATAAAACACCTCTTGATGGAATGGTCGTGATTGACCCACTATTTTCAGAAATATAACCCGAATAGAGGACACAAAGATAATAAAACTCGTCGTTTATTTTAGATTTTAGATTCTAAATTTTAGATTCCAACCACACAAGGCCTTATTAATTTTAGATTTTAGATTCCAACCGCACAAAGCCAACGCTTCTTAATTTCCTACTTTCAACTTTTAGTTTTTATCTTTTAACTTTTAACTTTTAACTTTTATCGTTTATCATTTGGGTCGTTTTTTAAACAAATTCCCGATTCGCCCCAGTCCCCAACGTAAAAGGATTGGCAAAGCGGCCTCCCACAACAAGGGTGAAATATTTTTAAACATCATTCCCAACATCGGGATTTGTCCTTCCGCCTCTTCTCCCCCGTCATTCTCCCTGTTTTCTCTTCGTTTAGAAAAAAACAAAGAAGAAATCCCGGCAAACAAAATCCGCCCGGAATGATCATGTATGAACTTAAAATCCTCGTTTATTTTCTGCTCCTGCACCCGGCAACTCTCACGCACCCGGCGCTGTTCCGCCATCAACATGTCCAGCGGGGTCGGTTGTCTCTTCATTATCTTTTTCATCCTTACTCATCATTGCTGTTATAATCTCGTTCATCACCTTGGACGTGATCTTTTTCTTGAAAAACATCGTTAACCCGAACAACAACAGGTACATCCCAACCACCAACACGAATCCCAAAGCCATACTACCCAACAATTCTCCCAAGAAAAAACCTAATGCCAGGAACAAAAATAAAATGGCAAAAAAAGCCAATAAAACCAAAACAATACCATACGAAAAGACTGCCATTGTCTTAGCAACCCTTTCGTATGTATTCAATTTTAATAGCTCTAGCCTCAATTCCACGTAAGTTGAAATATCCTCTTTCAACTCAGCGAACGTCTTCTCGGCAATATTCTCCATAAGCTATTACTTCGTTTCCGTAGCTGTCTTCCCCGCAACCTTTTCAGCTACATGATTGACATCCTCGGTCACGTGTTCTTTCACGTTTTCGGCCTTGTTTTTTGCTTTTGAATAAACGTCCTTCACCTCTTCCTTCACTTTAGACACGGCACGATCAAACTCTTCCGCTAATTTTTTACGATTATCAGCTACCATTAAATAACCGACAGCAACTCCTACAACAGCGCCAATACCTAGCCCTATCAGTAGATTTGAAGTTTCATGTTTCATATTCTTTAATTTTTATGTTCGTACCTAATTTAACGAACTGAAACATGAAAAGGTTCTCTTTTTAGTGATTTTTTTACGAATATTTTTAACGAGTGATAAAATGTATTTTCGAAGGGTCATAACGCTCGGGAACAGGTGCTTGCTCATCTGCCGGTTTCCCGATTGCCACAACGGCAAACGGCACGAATTCCGATGACAAGTGAAACAAAGTTTTCACTTGATGAACCCGGTGCATCTGAGGATAAATTCCAACCCAAGTGGTTCCCAGTTTCTCCCCGTAGGCCTGCAACATCAGGTTTTGGACACACGCTCCCAGCTCTTGGGGCCAATTCCCCCCGTCAAGCCCGGCCCGGCGGGTATTACAACAAACCAGAATCGCGGCCGGGGCTGTTCTTAAAGCCATCCCTTCCGGTAAAGTCTCAGCCAAAGTATCAAGATGTTCCCGATCTTCTATCACGAAAAACTCCCAGGGACGGCGATCTTTAACCGAAGGTGCGTACATGGCCGCTCTCAGCAATCGCTCGATCGTCTCCACGCACACCTTGTCCGGAGCATAATTTCTCACACTACGACGTCCCACGATAGCCTCGTTCACGGCTGCCATATCCGTGAACTTCTGGCTACACATTTCCGTTGCCAGTTCCCGAACCCGCGGGATAATTCTCACGAAATGATCACTTCCTTTATGAACAGCCAGCAAGGTTTCATTTTCCCACGTTTCTATGATCATCAACATGTTATCCAAACGATTATTTTCAAGTATTTCGTACCCGATACACCCCTTTTCCTGCCTTGACAATTCAGACATCTCACGCAAAAGTTCCACGACTTGAGCGCGAACCTCGCTCTTCACCTCAATTGTAACATTTATCCTGATCATATACTCAAATTTTGAAATTGCACATTTGTTCCCCACCACTCTCTTTCATAAAAACGGTCAAAATTATAAAAGTTAGAGGACTTTTTAATAACCAAAATGTACTTTTATTCGTAAATCACATAAACTTTAAAAGAAAAATAGAAGATGAAAACAAAACAAGCATTCAAAAGGATATGGATAGTTACCCTTCTCATCACAACAAGCGGGGCATTGTGGGCTCAACAACAAACAACGAAAGAGAAATTTTCCCTCCCACCTTTACCTTACGAAACAAATGCCCTCGCACCCGTTATCAGTGAAACCACCATAAAACTACATCATGGTAAACATCTGAAAGCTTACATTGATAACCTGAATAAATTGATCGTGGGGACACCATTCGAGAACTGTGATCTTGAAACCATCGTCAAGAACTCCACCGGAGCGATATTTAACAACGCAGCACAAGCGCTGAACCATATTATCTATTTCAACTCGTTCTCTCCGAAAGCAGAACATACCCCGTCAGGAGCGCTGCTTGCTGCCATAGAAAAAGAATGGGGTTCATTCGATAATTTCAAAAAGGAGTTCTCGGCTGCCGCCACCTCGTTATTCGGGTCCGGATGGGTATGGCTCGCGAAGGACAAAAAAGGGAAACTATACATTTTCTCCGAGAGTAACGCCGGGAACCCAATTACCAAAGGTTACACTCCGATACTGGGGATCGATGTTTGGGAACATGCTTATTACCTTGATTACCAGAATCGCCGTCCGGAACACATCGAAAAAATATGGACAATTATTGACTGGAGAACCATCGGGGCCCGTTACAAATAGCCCGGAATATTTATATATAAAACCAATCATGACATTTTCACGAACAAACATCTATATTTGTAAGTTTAAAAAAAGAACAAATAATGATAAACCCATTAGATATTATTCGTAAATATTACACGTTGGATTCCCTCGCCGGGCAATCCCTCCTCATACATAGCCAACTTGTTCGAGATAAAGCACAATCACTGGCTATCCGACATCCCGAAATGGATCTGGACATCCCCTTCATTCAAGAGGCTGCCATGCTCCACGACATCGGGATTTTTCTCACTAAGGCCCCGGACATCGGTTGTTTCGGAGAACATCCCTACATCTGCCACGGTTATCTGGGAGCCGATCTACTCCGCGAAGAAGGCCTTCCCCGTCATGCCCTAGTATGTGAACGACACACGGGGGCCGGCATATCACTTGAAATGATCAAGAAAAATCATTTACCTTTACCCCAACGGGATATGCTCCCCGTTACTCTTGAAGAAAAACTAATCGCTTTTGCCGATAAGTTTTATTCGAAAACCAATTTAACCCGGGAAAAGAAACTAGGCAAAATCCGGGCAGAAATGGCTTTTTATGGGGAAGAAACAGTCGCCCGTTTCGAAGAATGGTGTGAACTTTTTCTTTAAATATAATCTAATTTTTACAACTTTCACCCGTTTCATCACGTATTTTACTCGTAATTTAAATACGTGATGCGGTTATGGAAAATTTAAACAACTGGATTATAGCAACCAATGATTTTATTTGGACCTATATATTAATAGCCCTGCTAATCTGTATCGGGGTCTACTTTACCTTCAAGAGTAAATTCGTACAATTCCGGAATATCCGGGAAATGTTCCGGCTGCTTGGCGACGGAATAGCAAGCGGGAACCACAAGAACTCGGTTTCTTCTTTTCAAGCATTTTGCATTGCAACCGCTTCGCGGGTAGGCACGGGTAACCTGGCGGGTGTGGCAACAGCCCTAGCCCTGGGAGGACCGGGAGCCATATTCTGGATGTGGCTTATAGCGCTTATCGGTTCTGCCTCTGCCTTCATCGAATCCACGTTAGCCCAAATATATAAAGTTAAAGGAGAACGCTCGTTCATCGGGGGCCCCGCCTTTTACATGGAAAAAGGTTTAAAGAAACGATGGTTAGGCATTCTTTTCGCTGTCATCATTACTATTACCTTCGGACTTGTATTCAACTCGGTACAAGCAAATACCGTTACCTTGGCATTTCATGAAGTCTTTGGGACAAACCGTGTCTGGCTGGGAATCATTCTAACCCTGTTTACCCTACTGGTCATATTCGGTGGAATACACCGGATTGCCGTTATATCCGGAATCATCGTCCCCCTTATGGCTATTGCATACATTCTGCTTGCCGCTTTCATCCTATTCACGCACCTTGGAACATTACCCCATGTCATTGGTTCTATTTTCACGAACGCATTCGGATTCGAACAATTCGCGGGCGGGGGTTTAGGAGCCGTCATCATGCAAGGTGTCCGGCGAGGACTTTTCTCAAATGAAGCGGGTATGGGTTCCGCCCCGAACGCTGCCGCAACGGCAACAGTCTCCCACCCGGTGAAACAAGGATTAATCCAAGCCCTCAGTGTTTTCACCGACACGTTAATCATTTGTAGTTGTACGGCATTCATTATTCTACTTTCGGACGTTCCGCTAGATGGTTCGGTGAAAGGAATCCAACTGACACAAATGGCCCTGTCCCACCAGATCGGAAGCGTGGGAGGACAATTTATCGCTATTTGTATACTCCTTTTTGCCTTCAGCTCCATCGTGGGTAACTATTCATACTGTGAAACAAACTTATTTTTCATATCCAAGAATAAAACCTATTTACAACTTTACCGGATTATCGTGGGGGGAATGGTCATGTTCGGATCAATCGCCGCCCTGGATCTCGTCTGGAATATTGCCGATCTATTCATGGCAATCATGGCTATAACCAACCTGATCGCGATCGTATTACTGGGTAAAATCGCCTTGAAAGCATTACAGGACTACAACCGTCAACGTCGTATCAGCAAGAAAAATATCATATTCAAGTCCTCGTTCATCCCGGAGTTAAAAGATTCCACGAGTGAATGGGAATAAAATGATTTTTTTTTTAACTTTGCAACAAACAGAAGGGATTGACACGATGATAGATTTATGTGTAATTTTCTCCTGCCGCTGTACTTTAAAACAGGAAAAAGGCAGCATTAAAAATAAAGAATAGTAGAGATATAAAAGATGAGATTTGACGAGCTGGAACTAGAGGATTCATTGTTGCAAGGATTAGATGCCATGAATTTTCAGGAAACAACCCCTATACAAGAATTAACAATCCCTGTTATCTTAGAGGGAAAAGATTTAATCGCCTGCGCACAAACAGGCACCGGAAAAACAGCCGCTTACACTCTTCCGATCTTAAATCGATTAATCAAAGAAGAGAACCGATCGGACACGGTAAAAGCTGTTATCATGGCTCCCACCCGGGAATTAGCCCAACAAATAGACGTACAATTCGAGGGATTTTCTTATTTTCTCCCCGTTTCGACGGTAGTCGTCTACGGGGGTGGTGACGGAAGTTTATGGGATCAACAAAAAAAAGCATTGCGTCTGGGCGCAGATGTTGCCATCGCAACACCGGGACGGTTGATCGCACATCTGCAACATAGCGATGTAGACCTTTCGCAAGTAAAATACTTTATCCTTGACGAGGCTGACCGGATGCTGGACATGGGATTTTTTGACGACATCATGCAAATCGTGAACAAACTGCCCAAAGACCGACAAACCATACTCTTCTCGGCTACGATGCCCCCGAAGATACGACAGCTAGCCCAAAATGTACTTCGAGACCCGGTAGAAATCAACGTGGCAGTATCCAAACCCAACGAAGCCATCATGCAAGCCGCTTACATCTGCCACGAAAGCCAGAAAATGGGTATCATCGAAGAACTTTTCAGCAAACCGGTCTTACACAAAACGCTAATCTTCGCCTCTTCCAAACAAAAAGTAAAAGACCTCGCCTTCACCTTAAAACGTAAAAAATTCAACGTGGCAGCCATGCATTCCGACTTGGAGCAGTCAGAGCGGGAATCTGTTATGATGGATTTTAAAAATAATAAAATAGATATACTCGTTGCCACCGACATCGTGTCCCGTGGTATAGATATTGATGAGATAGGATTGGTAATCAACTTTGATGTACCCCATGATCCGGAAGATTATATTCACCGTATCGGACGAACAGCGAG
Organism: Butyricimonas sp. RTP31003st1_G1_RTP31003_210430; assembly: GCF_040920905.1. Taxonomy (NCBI): domain Bacteria; kingdom Pseudomonadati; phylum Bacteroidota; class Bacteroidia; order Bacteroidales; family Odoribacteraceae; genus Butyricimonas; species Butyricimonas sp. RTP31003st1_G1_RTP31003_210430. The sequence continues at coordinate 84,485 of NZ_JBCOSQ010000005.1, forward strand.
AGCCAGCGCGGAAGGTGTTGCCTTGACCTTTGTCTCCGGGGCAGAGCAAGGAAAATTTTACCGCATAGAACAATTTATTGAAGAAACGATTTACAAGATACCACTCCCCGCCCACTTGGGACCGGCACCGGAATACAATCCGAAAGCATTCGAACATAGCTCGTCAAAAGGCAGAGGACGAAAACCTAACGGCCGTTCTTTCGTAAAAAAGAAAAACCACGCCAAGCGAGAAGGAGGCTCAAAATAAAATAATAACCTATTAAAACTATACACTTATGATTCTAAACGCTGGAAATATCTTACTTATTGGATCTATCCTATTATTTATTAGTATTGTTGTAGGAAAAGCAGGTTTCCGTTTTGGAGTTCCCGCTTTACTTCTCTTCTTGGGAGTAGGAATGCTTTTCGGAACCGATGGTTTAGGAATAGAGTTTAATAATCCGCAAACCGCACAATTTATAGGAGTTATCGCATTAAGTATTATTTTATTTTCTGGTGGTATGGACACAAGTGCGGCTGAAATCAAACCCGTTCTAGGGCAAGGAATTGTTCTCGCCACCGCCGGAGTCATGTTTACGGCTTTTCTCACGGGTTATTTTATCTACTACATCACGAATCTCGAAAATAGTTTCGTCACCCTAAACTTCACGGAATCATTATTACTCGCATCCGTCATGTCATCTACCGATTCTGCATCCGTGTTCTCGATTCTCCGTTCCAAACGACAAGGGCTAAAAGAGAACCTACGTCCCATGCTAGAGCTGGAAAGTGGTAGTAATGACCCGATGGCCTATATGTTAACGATATTACTTATCGGAATTATTCAATCCGGAGAAAACAGTTTAAGTAACACGATACTGCAATTCATCATGCAAATGAGTATCGGTGCCGTATCCGGTTATCTACTGGGAAGACTGGCCGTATACTGCATCAATAAACTAAACATCAATCAATCATTATATCCTGTTCTTTTATTAGCTTTCGTGTTCTTTATTTTCTCGTTCACGGATCTGGTAAAAGGTAACGGTTACTTGGCTGTTTATTTAGCCGGCTTAGTGGTTGGAAATCATAAAGTGGTACACAAGAAGAGTCTTACCACCTTTTTCGACGGTATCACATGGTTATTCCAGATCGTGATGTTCCTCACGTTAGGTCTTCTGGTAAACCCGGCAGAATTACTCCCGGTCGCAGCGTTAAGCATTCTTATCGGGGTATTCATGATTATACTGGCTCGTCCGATAAGTGTATTTTTATGCCTTATCCCCTTCCGGAAAATGACCACCAAGGCACGGGCATACGTTTCATGGGTCGGTCTGCGTGGAGCAGTCCCCATCATTTTTGCCACGTACCCGCTAATCGCAAACATCCAGCACGCATCATTAATATTTAACGTGGTGTTCTTCATTACCATTCTTTCTTTGGTTGTACAGGGAACAACAGTCAGTTTCATGGCGAAACTACTCGGTTTGTCAACCCCCGAAGAACGCAAAAACGTCTTTAACGTCGAACTACCCGAAGAAATTAAAACCGCCATGTCTGAAATTGAAGTCATTCCTTCCATGTTGGCAAAAGGCGACAAATTAATGGATCTGGTATTACCGGATAACACGTTGGTAGCCTTGATCAAAAAGAACGATTCATATTGCGTCCCCAAGGGAAAAACCAAACTACATACCGGAGATAAGTTACTCGTGATCACGGATGATGATGAAGCTCTCATGAAGACTTATGAAAGCCTAGGGATCACGGATTATTCAATTCAAAAAAATGCTTGATACTAGCCATACGGTAGTACATCAGAGATAAGAAAAATTACACTTTATAGGCATTTTCTATCATCTGATAAAAACTAAATATTTGTTTTGATAAACAAATTGTCGTATTATTGTGCTATCAAAACATGACCACTAAAAAGATTAAATTTATGAGCATTAAAGGAACAAAAACAGAACAAAACTTATTGAAATCATTTGCCGGTGAATCACAGGCCAGAAGTCGTTATACTTTTTTCGCTAGTGTAGCTAAAAAAGAAGGATTCGAACAAATCGCGGGAGTATTCATGGAAACTGCCGAACAGGAAAAAGAACACGCCAAGAGATTCTTCAAATTCTTGGAAGGCGGAATGGTTGAAATCACCGCATCTTACCCCGCAGGTGTAATCGGAACGACAGCTGAAAATCTGAAAGCTGCCGCAGAAGGAGAAAACGAAGAATGGGCAGACCTCTATCCGGAATTTGCTAAAGTTGCAGAAGAAGAAGGATTTACCGCCATCGCAGCCGTGTTCCGTAACATTGCGAAAGTGGAAGCTGAACACGAGGCTCGTTACAGAACGCTTTTAGCTCGCGTGGAAGCCGGTAAAGTATTCGAAAGAGACGAAGTGATCCTGTGGCAATGCCGTAACTGCGGTTTCGTTTACGAAGGCAAAACAGCCCCGAAAGCGTGTCCCGCTTGCGCTCACCCTCAAGCATATTTCGAAGAAAAGAAAAGCAATTACTAATCATACTTGTAATTGAGGATAAAAAACTAAAAGTTGAGGCAGATGTCTCAACTTTTAGTTTTTTATTTTACCCGTCACGAAGAAATCACAACTTGATTTTCGTTATATTCGCGACAAAGAAACTGAAATCTATTTTTTAATTGATAAAATAAAGTTATTATGAAAAAAGTAATCAACTCACCGAAAGCACCGAAAGCCATCGGTCCTTACAGTCAAGCAATTGAAGCAAACGGAACGCTTTACATCAGTGGTCAACTTCCTATTGACGTGAATACCGGAAAATTCGTTGAAGGTGGAGTAAAAGAACAAACAGAACAATGTTTGAAAAACATCGGTTACATCCTGGAAGAAGCCGGATATACTTTTGACAACGTGGTTAAATCAACTTGCCTGTTGGGAGATATGTCTTATTTCGCTGATATGAACGAAATCTATGCTAAATATTACAAGACAGATTGTCCTGCCCGTGCAGCTTTTGCCGTAAAAGCTCTCCCGATGGGTGCTATGGTTGAAATTGAAACCATCGCTGTAAAATAAAGATAAAAACGGCTGAATCAGCCGTTTTTTCATTTTTTTTTCTTACCTTAGGGGAAAGTAGTGCATAACTTAAATCAAACATGATGAGAATATTCGGTTTACTCCTTGTACTTGCCCTATTTTTCTCCTGTGCATCTCAAAAAGAGGTAGCCCAAAATAAAAAGGGGCGTTGCGCTATCAAAGATTCAGCGCAATATGAATTGATCGTTTTTGATTCGGGATTCGATTTTTGGTTGACAAGTCACCAGAGCATGGCCAGTCAGCACTCAGAAAGTTATTATCAAAGTATGAATCACCAGTATGCTATCGAATGGAACAGAAGGTATGCTGCCGGAGATCCGAGAATCAACAGTTACATCGATTACAGCTTGAACAGAGATTACGGGTTTGATTTTAATTACAAACTCTACATGTATTTCAGGTTCTTCGAAGACACGAACAGGATAAAACTAATCCCAGGAAACAGAAGCCTTTAATAATCTTAGATTTAATGATTTTAGATTTTAAATTCCAGCCACACAAGCTATCCCTTCTTTTAATCTCTCAATCTAAAATCATAAATCACTAAATCTAAAATTACTCGCTTCTTTTATGGCCTCCGGGGTACCCAAGTCGAGACATCGGCCATCGTGCCGAAAAAGCTCGATAGGATGTTCTCTTGCCTGCGCCAGATGCTCGTCGATGATAGAGAATACTCCCTGATGAATGATATGCTTTAAATATTCCGGGCTAAGAATCTGAATCCCGCAGTAATTGAACTCCGTGGCCCCGTAAAAGCCTTCGTCCACGATCTTCTGCTCCCCGGTTCGCTTGTTCTCCCAACCTTTCAAAACACCATGATTAAACTTCAATACCCGATCTGCAACTGCCTGTTGCACGACCAACGTGGCGTATGCCTCACGTGATTCATGCTGACGAACGAGCGCCTTCAAATCCAAGTCCGTTAAAATATCCACATTATGAATAAGCACGGGTTTCCCCGGAATAAATAATTCCCGGGCCTTCAAAATCCCACCTCCCGTATCCAGTAACTCATCTCGTTCATCGGACAAAACGATGTCCATGCCGAAATCTCCTTTCTCTTTCAAAAAGTGTTCTACCTGATCGGCAAAATGATGAATATTAATCACTAACCGCTCCACCTGCACTTCTCTCATTCTCTCGATCACCCGCTCCAACAGAGTCTTTCCTTTCAACTCCACCAAAGCTTTCGGGCGATCGTTTGTCAACGGTCGCAACCGGGTACCTAAACCGGCTGCAAAAATCATCCCATTCATCTATATCTCTATAATATTATTTTTAATCGCATACATCACCAATGCCGCAGTGTTCCGACATCCCGTTTTGCTAAGCAAATTTGCTCGGTGTTTGTCTACCGTACGTTTACTGATAAACAATTCGTCCGCAATCTCCTGATTTGATAATCCTTTACACACGTGATACAAAATCTCCAGTTCCCGTTCCGAAATATCATTATCCACGGTTTCCGGCGTCTCGCTTTTGTTGTCACGCATATTATTCAGAATATTCACCAATAACTCTTCCGAGAAGAAACTCTCCCCTTCCGCCACCTTCTGAATAGCCGTTACCACCTTATCAATTCCCGAGTTCTTCAACAAGAAACCCTTTGCCCCCGCATCAATCATCTTGTAATAATACTGCTCGTCCCCGTACATGGAAAGAACAATAATCTTCAAATTGGGTTTCATTTTCATCGCCTCAATCGTGGCATCAATACCATTCATCTCCGGCATCTCTATATCCATCAGCACGACATCACAATCAACAAACGACAAATTCTCAATAAACTCTCTCCCGTTCGAAGCCTCGTAAATATGTCGAACGAAATCCTGAGTCGAAAGCAATAATTTCAACCCCTCCCTAAACAATTTGTGATCATCAACCAGATATATTCTCAATTTATCCATAAAACAAGATTTACTTACACTTTATAAAAGCTCTCGCAATCATTCCTCGGCCCGATTCGCTAGAAATCTTTATATCTCCATTTCCCGAATTCAACCGGTACTGCATGTTACTCAATCCCATCCCGCCATCACTTTCAGCTTGCTTCACGTCAAACCCCATACCATTATCCTCGTATTCCAAGTACAAAACATCACCCTGCAACTGTAGGTCAATATTGATTTTACTGGCATTAGCATGTCGCAACGTGTTATTGATCAACTCACAAATCACCCGATACATGATTACTTCCACGTTATATATAAAACGACGATTATCAATATTTGTTTTAAAATTAATACTAATACCTTCAGCCGGACGCAACTTGCGAATAAATGACTCCGTGGCATCCTTTAAACCAAAATTATTTAATATATGAGGACTGATATTAGCTGAAATCTCTCGCACGCTCGTGATGGCCTCATCAACAGCTTGTTTCAAGTTCCCTTTGATTTTGTCGTTTACCTCCGGCGAGTTCTTTTCCTCGAAACCGGAAAGCAACATCTTTATAACACTTAATAAAGGCCCTAGCCCGTCATGCAATTCCTTAGCAAAACGCTGCCGCTCCTGTTCTTCCGTGCGGATAACAGCCGACAGAACCCGCTTTTCCGTCTCACTCCGTATACCATCCAACCGACGTAAAAACTGGAATACTTTCCGTATATAAAATGCCCCGATAGCAAAGGCCAGCGAAATAACAAATGACAACCACACTTTCGTCTGGTACAACTCTTCCGACTCTCCCCGGTGCATCGAGGGAACCAATTCTATCGCCCGGTAAATCGCCATCAAAAAAAAGCCCGTTGAAATCAAAATCCAAGCGGCATTGAACTTCGTCCGCTTAAACAAACTGATCGCAAATCCCATCGCAACGATCTGTAACAACAAAGACAAGTATACAACTATTTGTGTAACCACGATATATGTATTAGTTAAAAGTTAAAAACTAAAAGATAAAAGCTATGTTCAAATATCGACATTATTTCTAGAATAATCAACCCCTAATTAATTTTATGATTTACCCTCCCAACTTTATCTTTTAGTTTCTAGTTTTTATCTTTTAGTTTCTAGTTTTTATCTTTTAGTTTCTAGTTTTTATCTTTTAGTTTTTAGAACGGGTACCCGATCGCCACGTTAAACACGGACCGCTTGAATCCTCCACGCGAATCAAACAATACGAAACGGTTTCCCACGGGCATGGAAGGATCTTTTACCTTGATTCCCAAATCAAAACGTAACAAAAAGAAATTAGCGTTCAACCTCAGACCCGCCCCTGTACCGATAGCAATCTGGTTAAAGAAATTATAATTCAGTTTTGCCCCAGAACGATTTTCTTTCGGGTTAATATTCCACACGTTTCCGGCATCCACGAACAACGCTCCCTCCAACAACCAAATCAACTTGAAACGGTATTCAATATTTCCCGCCAATTTGAAATCCCCCACGCTATTCGGGTATTTCTCCGTGGCCAAATAAGAACCAGGACCTAATGTCCTAGCCTGCCAAGCCCGGATGTCGTTTGCCCCACCCCCGTAATACGCCTCCTCAAAAGGCAATACCTTCATGTTTCCATACGGGTAACCACACCCCACGAAAAGACGTCCCACGAGTGAATTCGCCCGGTTGATATACCAGTTATAACGATATTCGGCATCTGCTTTCACAAATTGCGCATACCTTACCCCGAAGATTTTGTAATACTTTTCATTTAACGTTCCACTCGCAGAACTTTTACTTCCGGCAATCCCGTCTATAACGGAAAGAAAATTCCCTGAAGTCTCCGTGTTTACCCTGAAATAACTATAATTCGCAGTTTTCACGTTCACCTGCTGATCCGTGTAAGTGGCAGAGAAAACGGCAGAAAGGATCATATGGTCCGTATAGGCATTTTTGATATACTCATTTTTCAAACCATCGATAAAATTCTGGTCCACATCCTTCATCAACACGTAGTTCAAATCTATCAAATCAAAATTATACCTCCACTTTTTGTTCGCTTTCCGCCATAAATAACCGAAACGGGCATTAGCAATCGAACGGGTATAATACGGGGTATATTCATAACTATACGAAAAAGAAATCGAAGTCTTCGGGGCATAATTCCGCCGGAAATCTTTCATCTTGAAAAACGGCATCCAAAACTGCGGGGTCACGAGTTTTAATTCAGCTCCGATTTCCGAGGTATTAAATATTTTTCCCTCTCCATTGACCTGCTCTTTCCGCAAACTTCCCCAAATACTGGCCGAAATATTCTCCCCCGCACGGAACACGTTACGATGGTTATAAGTAAAATTACCTCCCACTCCCATATTGCCTGAATTATGCGTCCCCTCCAAGAACACGTTATAGGATTGCCTCTTCACGGGCGATAACTGGATCACGCAGTCCAAAGCTTTCACGTCTCCATCCGACTCCACCTCTTTAAAATCGATATTCACCATCTTGAAAAGATTCAGCGCCTGCAATCGCACGTAAGTATCTATCACCCGCCGGGCATCGTACAATTCCATCTGCTGCAACTGGATAGTTTCTATAATCATTTTAGGCTTTATCTTTAGCTTATCCTTGTACAAGATATTATAACCATTGTAATACAACGTATTATACGTAGAATCCACCTGTTCTGCAGTCAGCATCGGGTCGTAATCAAAATTCACGCTGATGTTCCGCACGAAATAACGCCTGTAAGCGTTGCTATCCACGGCATTCTCTACCACCCGTACGAAAACTTTGGCCATATTTTCTTTAGCCGTGCTTGTTGTATCGGCAAAAAACTGGATAAAATTCTTTGAAAAATTGAAATACCCTTTTTCCCGGAGCATCTTCGTGATTCGTTCCCGTTCGTCATCCAGGACGTCAAGATCCAAGGGAGCGTCTTTCTCCAAAAGAGTATTCACCGTATCCCGTCGAAAATTAGCCATCAACCCGCTTTCTTCGGCGATCTGATTTACCCGTCCCCCCTCCTTATCATCAAATCGCACTTCCTGAATCCGGGTAACAGGTCCCACTTTCACGTGGTATTCCACAAACGCCTTCCTTTTCTTATAAAAGATCGTATCTAACACTTCCGCACTATAAAACCCTTTATTATGGAGATACAATTCAATCTGGCTGGCACTTCGTTGCGTCATGAAAGGATCGTAAATAACGGGAGCCTCCCCGATACGTCGTAACCATTGGTTAAATTTCTTTTTTTCATTCCTCCCGCTTAAATTATATAATCCCAGATGAAAACGGGCAACCCCCAAAATCCGGGTATTCGGTTTTTGTCGGATATTTCGTTTCAAATCAGACCGATTAAGCTTATAATCATCCACTTTCACCTTCACACGATCCAGCAAATACTCGTTTTTCCCGACATACTTCGTCGGTGAACACGAATAAAAAATGAAGAATATAAAAAAAATAAAACTTATCTTGTACGCTACCCGCATGCTCAAAAATCTCAAAAAAATACTATGTTTGTGTTTTAATTTTAACCAGCAAGCTTAAAAATGATGCTTAGCAAACACCTAACAAATGTAATTCAAAACCTTGAAAAAAAGAAATTCAGGGAAAAATATAATTTATACAAGGTAGAAGGAGATAAACTCGTACAGGAATTACTCCTCTCTGACATGAAAATAGATTCATTGATTGCCCGTCCCTCGTGGATCGAAAGTAATCAACAACACGTGAAAAAATGTAACACGATCGAGGTAAACGAGATCGAGATGGGACGTATTTCCAATTTCAAATCCCTACCGGAAGTCATCGCACTAGCCGAAATTCCCATTAAAACATACAACCCGGAGGAGATAAAAGACTCGCTTTCAGTGATTCTCAACGGTATTCAAGACCCCGGCAACATCGGCACGATACTCCGGGTTTGCGACTGGTTCGGTATCCGGAACATATTTTGCGATCACGATTGTGCAAACATTTTTAACCCGAAATCCGTTCAAGCAAGCATGGGTGCAATATTCCGGGTGAACGTTTTTTACTTGGATCTTGTCAGTTTTATCCCCCGGTTCACGAACCCAGACTTTCCCTGTTACGGGACATTTCTGGAAGGAGAAAACATCTACCGGATGAACCTCCAAACCAAGGGATTTATCGTCATGGGAAACGAGGGAAACGGAATTACCGCGGGTATCGAACAACTGGTAGACCATAAAATAACAATTCCCAGTTTTGCACACAGTCTTTATTCGACAGAATCCCTGAACGTGGGAGTTGCCACTGGCATCATCCTTTCGGAATTCAAACGAATAGAATATAATAAATAGATAAATCAATTATTTAAAACAAAAAAGGACAGTATGAAAAAATTAGTAATTTTAGCTCTCTTTAGTCTCATCGGTTTAACCACCATGGCTCAATCCTTACCTATAAATATCGGTATTCATGGCGGTTGGAATGACGCAAAAATCAAAGCAAAAGAATATAAAGTAGATTCGCATGGTGGATACATGATTGGTGCCTTCGCAAGAATCAATCTTGGGAGTATTTACTTAGAACCAGCCTTGAACTTTGCACACAAAGAAAGTAAAATCAAAGTCGGTTCTATCGGAAAATTCAAATACAGCTCCATCGACATCCCTGTTATGGTCGGATATAACATTCTCAAACTCCCCATATTCAAATTACGCGGATTCGCTGGTCCCGTTGCATCTTTCGTCACGAAAGATTTAAAAAGCGATTTCAACACGGACAAAATGATGTGGAACGGAAAAATCGGAGCCGGAGTCGATGTATGGAAAGTAACTTTCGATATTGACTACGAATTCGGATTAAAGAAATTCGGAGATGGGGTAAAAGCACCCAAATCATGGAACTTAACCTTGGGATTCAAGATTATCTAATCCCACCCTATTTTTTCTGTAGTTTCCTAAAATCGGTTTACTCGATTTTAGGAAACTACAGAAAAAAAATTATCAAATACTTGCATTATTCATTTATTCTGTTTTCCTTTGTCCCTATCAATTCAATCTGCAAGGATTGTTTGAATTATAAAGAGGAGTCGAGAGAACGGGCTCATGGAAACTCCGACAACCTGCAAGGCTACTTGCAAGGTGCCAAAACCCGACCTGAGAACCAGGAGTTATAATTTAAGCTGAAAGAAAATGAAAACAGAAACAACAAAACAAAACAGCATTTATTGCACTACAAATTGTAGCACTCTTTTCATTCATTCTATCGCCATGTCTATGCGTATGCGCTGCATGCGCTAATATTTTTTATACCCCGGACTTTTTATTTTAGATTTTTTTGATTTCAGATTTTTGATTGGGAAATTACACGGTAATTTTCAAGATTTCATGAATCGGTTTCAAGGATAAACCGTGTGAAAACGTGTCATTGCATACCATCAAATCATCCCTAGAAATCAATTAGTTGCAAGGCAGCTAACAGATAAAAAATCACCAACAAAAATTTATCCATTAAAAAATTGTACAAGATCATGGCTAAAACATACGCAGAAATAAACGATAAAATCAAGAAAGGTACGGCTGTCGTGTTGACTGCCGAAGAGGTTGCAGAACTGGCAAAAACGCTCTCCCCGAAAGAGATCGCAGAGAAAGTGGATGTCGTGACCACGGCCACTTTCGGGGCAATGTGTTCCTCCGGGGCATTTTTAAACTTCGGACACGCTAATCCCCCGATTCGCATGGAAAAAATCGAATTGAACGGCATTCGTGTCAGTGGCGGATTGGCTGCCGTGGACACTTACGTGGGAGCAACTGATTGCAATCCGGAAAACCCCAGTTACGGGGGAGCCCACATCATAGAAGATCTGATTGCAGGTAAAGAAATCACGCTGGAGGCCTGGGGAAAAGGTACGGATTGTTATCCCCGGAAACATATCAAAACAGTGATCACCAAAGACACGATCAACGAGGCTATCCTGTACAACCCCAGAAATGCCTACCAGAATTATAACGTGGCTACTAATTCCACGGATAAAATTAAATACACGTACATGGGAACCTTGTTGCCAAAATTGCGAAACGCCTCTTACAGCACGGCCGGAGAATTATCTCCCCTGTTGAACGATCCGGAATGTCGCACGATCGGTTTAGGAACTCGTATTTTCCTCTGCGGGACAGAAGGATACGTCACTTGGAACGGAACACAATTCCACTCCACAAAAGAAACGAACGAACACGGTATTCCCACCAGCAATGCCCGCACGATTGCCGTGATCGGAGACTTAAAAAATATGAGTACGGAATTTTTAAGAGGAGTTTATTACGAAAAATACGGGGTAAGCATGTTTGTCGGCATCGGCATCCCCATCCCGATTCTGGATGAAGACCTTGCCCGCAGAGTATCTATCCGAAATGAACAAATAGAAACCACGGTTATCGATTACGGAGACGGGAATAAGATTTTAGGTAAAACAAATTATGCCGCCCTGCAAAGTGGAGAGATCGAGGTCAATGGCCATAAAATCAAAACGGCTCCTGTTGCCAGCTTGTCAAAAGCCCGGCAAATTGCCGAGATTTTAAAGTCATGGATTCAGAAAGGAGATTTCCTGCTCACGGAACCCGTTCGCCCCATGCCAACAGGCACTTCTCTAAAAGGACTCCAAGAAATTGAAAATGGAGAATTGAAAAAAGATTAAGTGCTTGCCGATTCAACGATTACGTGATTTTATAATCATCTAATCGGAAATCACAGAATCAAATAATTAGTAAAATCTAAAATTAATAGCGGCTATGACTAAAAAAGTAATATTAACCTTCCCGGTTGACGCAACAGACAGACCCTTGACATACGACTTAATTCGTATCTATGATGTAAAAGTAAATATCCTAAAGGCGGAGATACAACCCGGAAAAACCGGATCACTCTTGATCGAAATGGACGCGGATCCCTTGAGAATAGAACAGGCTATCGCCTTCCTGAATGATAACGGGGTAACCGTAAGCCCTGTATCCAGCAAGATTTCTTACGACGAATCCCGTTGTATCAATTGTGGTAACTGTGCCTCGGCCTGTTTCTCCCACGCCTTGACGATCGAGGCTCCCGACTGGAAACTACAATTCAATCCCGAAAAATGTATCGCCTGCAAACTATGTTTAAAAGCTTGCCCGTTGAAACTTTTCAAGATTGAATTCAGTAATCCGGAAAGCTGCTAGACAATTGAAAATTGAAATTATAAATTAATTCGGTTATGATCGAGTACAAAAATCGCACATATCGGGAGCATTTGCAGAAAGAGCGCTGGTATTCTTTCACGGTTGCTTACAAAGAGACAGACCTGTGGATCGGAATAGATCAAGCATCTTTCCAAGAAAGCATACCAACATTCACGGAATCCCGAATCCGAACATTACGGGAATACATGGATGCTTACCTGCAAAATGATCCGGATTACGCCACGTCACTCGTTCCCTACGAGGCACAACCGGGAGCCCCGACCATTTTTCAAGAGATGTCTGAGGTGACCAGAAAATCCGGAATCGGTCCGATGAGCGCAGTTGCCGGGGCTGTTGCCAGCCGAATTGGTCAAGAGATCAAAGAAAAGTACGGGGTGCGGGAAATCATCGTGGAAAATGGTGGGGACATCTATGCGGACATACAAGAAAACATAGATATTGCCGTGTTTGCCGGGACCTCTCCCCTGTCGGAAAAAGTGGGTTTCACCCTCCGGGCTGAGCACGCCCCCCTGGGAATTTGTACTTCATCCGGAACCGTGGGTCCCTCTTTAAGTTTCGGGAAAGCGGATGCTGTCATGATTATTTGTAAAAATTGTGCTTTAGCCGACACGTACGCCACGGCTTTTGCCAACGAGATCAAAACAACAGATGACATCGCCCCCTGCATCGAAAAGATCGGGAAGACGAAAGACATCCTTGCCGCCATCTGCATCAAGGATGACAAAATCGGAATTCACGGCATTTTTGATTTAAAACTCTTTCATTCTAAACTTTAAATTCTAAATTACAAAAATGAACCTACAAGATCGCATATACATACTAGATGGAGCCACCGGAACAGCTTTGCAGCAATTCCGATTGACAGAAACCGATTTCCGAGGCGAGGAATTTGCACAACACCCGATCCCCCTAAAGGGAAACAACGATGTGCTGAATATTACCCGCCCGGACGTGATTCGTCAGGTACATCAAAACTATATTGATGCGGGAGCCGATATTATCGAAACCAACACCTTCAATGCCAATGCTATTTCACAAACCGAATATGGCTGTTCGGAATGGGTGGAACGCTTTAACTTGGAAGGCGCCCGTCTGGCAAAAGAAACCGCAGCCGCTTGTAAAGAACGGAAAATTTACGTGGCAGGAAGTATCGGACCAACCGATAAATCCCTGACCCTCGCCCCCGATCCCGATCAACCGACTTACCGAATCGTGGATTTCGACACGCTGGCCAACGCATACGCCAGTCAGGTAACGGCATTAATAGAAGGCGGTGTAGATTTGTTGCTGGTTGAAACCATCTATGACGGGCTGAATGCGAAAGCCGCTCTTTACGCTATCGCAAAAGTACAGGAAGAGAAAGGCACGCATCTTCCCGTGATGCTCTCCGCCACGGTAAACGACAAAAGCGGACGTACACTGACCGGACAATCACTAGAGGCCCTGTTCACAAGCCTTTCCCACTACCCGATTCTCAGCTTTGGCCTGAACTGTTCATTCGGAGCGAAAGAGTTACACCATTTCCTGCGGGAACTGGCTCCACGCATCCCGTGTTACATCAGTATATACCCGAACGCAGGACTACCGAATGAAATGGGAGAATACGACGAATCACCGGAATTCACCGCTCTTTGTCTCCAGAACATGGCAAAAGAGGGATTGATCAATATTGCCGGAGGATGTTGCGGAACGACACCGGAACACATCCGGGCAATCGCAAACGCCTTGAAAGACATCCCCCCTAGAAAAGTCCCGACATCCAACCACCAACTAAAAGTGAGTGGTCTCGATACCGTCGTGGTGGATAAGGAATTAAACAATTTTATCAATATCGGCGAACGTACAAACGTGGCAGGTTCCGCAAAATTTGCCCGTCTTATCCGGGAAAAGAATTACACGGAGGCTGCCACGATCGCCCGGAAACAGATCGAGGCAGGAGCGTCTATCATCGACATCAACATGGATGATGCCATGTTGGACGGCACGGCCGAGATGGAACGTTTCGTGCGAATCATCAGCAACGAACCGGATATTGCCAAAGCGGCTTTCATGATAGATTCTTCCAAGTGGGAAACCATCCTTGCCGGGTTAAAAAACACGCAAGGAAAATGTATTGTAAACTCGATCAGCTTGAAAGAAGGGGAAAAAGACTTCCTTTACAAAGCCAAAGAAATTCAACGTCTGGGGGCAGCCGTGGTCGTGATGGCATTTGACGAAGAAGGCCAAGCCACGACATACCAACGTAAAATAGACATTTGCCAAAGAGCTTACGACTTGTTGACCTCGCAAGCCGGATTTACTCCCGAAAACATTATCTTCGATGTGAATATCCTAGCCATCGGAACCGGCATCGAGGAACACAACAATTATGCCGTGGACTATATCGAGGCGGTACGCTGGATTAAACAAAACTTGAAAGGATGCCGCACATCCGGTGGTGTCTCCAACCTGTCATTCTCGTTCCGGGGAAACAACACGGTGCGGGAAGCCATGCACTCCGTTTTCTTGTACCACGCCATCCATGCAGGGTTGGATATGGCGATCGTGAATCCTGCCATGTTACAGGTATATGACGAGATCGACCCGATATTGCTGAAAGCCGTGGAAGACGTCGTACTAAACCGTACACCTGAAGCAACGGAAACCCTGATCACCCTTGCCGAAAAATACAAGGAAACGAAAGGAGAAGTAAAAACAGTGCAACAGGAAGAATGGCGGAACCGTCCCCTGGAAGAACGTCTCGGACACGCTCTAATCAAAGGAATCACGGATTATCTGACGGAAGATCTTCAAGAGGCACTCGCGCATTATGCCAGCCCGGTCGAGATCATTGAAGAACCTTTAATGAAAGGCATGGAACGAGTCGGACAATTCTTCGGGGAAGGAAAAATGTTCTTGCCACAGGTCGTGAAATCAGCCAAGGTTATGAAAGAAGCCGTACACATCCTGCAACCGGAAATCGAACGTCACAACACATCGGGTAAAAACGTAACCCGCCGACCCCGTGTCGTGATTGCCACGGTGAAAGGAGACGTACACGACATCGGTAAAAATATCGTGAATATTGTTCTGACCTGTAATAATCTGGATGTAATCGACCTTGGTGTCATGGTTGACAATCAGAGTATTGTTAAGGCTGCCAAAGAACACGAGGCAGATATTATCGGGGTCAGCGGTTTGATCACGCCCTCTCTGGGGGAAATGGAAAACCTGTGCGAACTGTTGCAAAAAGAACAATTACAAGTTCCCCTACTTGTTGGCGGGGCTACGACCTCAACGGTGCATACGGCCGTCAAACTAGCACCTAAATACGATTATTGCGTTGTGTCAGGCGGTGACGCATCCCGGACCGTGGGAATCATCAAGCGTTTACTGAATGACCGGGAAAATTATATTCGTGAAATAAAAGTTGAACAAGAAAACATTCGAACTTTGTACAATCAACATCAACAAAAACAAATATCACTCGAAGAGGCTCGCCGGAGAGCCCCTCGGTACGATTGGGATCACGTGGAGCCCACAACTTTCGGAGAACACAATCTACTGGTAAAACGCTTGAATCTCGAAGATTTAGTGGAAAGAATCGACTGGACACCATTTTTCCATTTCTGGGGATTCAAAGGGATATACCCGGAAATCATTTACACGAACGACGAGGCGGACCGTACTTACCAGGCAGCACTGGATATGCTGGGTAAAGTGATCGCCGGAAATGAATTTGACGTTTCCATCATTGTCCGTTTCTTTGATGCCTATTCGGAGCATGAAGACATCGTTCTGGATGGTCAATATCGATTCACGATGCCCCGGCAGCAAGCGGACTTGGAAGAGTGTCTTTCACTGGCTGATTTTGTCATCCCGAAAGAAAAAGGAATCGGCAGCGTGGGACTATTCTGCTTGAAAGTACAGGATGATCACCAATGCAACGATTGCCGTGATTTTGAACATTTGTTACGAGGAAGTCTCTGTGCCCGGTTGGCAGAAGCCTGCGCGGAATGGATGCAGGAACAAGTCAATGAAGGAACTCACATCATCCGTCCCGCTTTCGGTTACCCGACTTGCCCGGATCATGCGATGAAGAAATTGGCCTTTGACATCTTGGATGCTCCTGCCCAGATCGGGGTACGCCTCACCGAGGGGTATTCCATCTATCCCTCGACAAGCCTGTGTGGTATGCTGATTTCTCATCCTAAAGCAAAATATTTTAGCGTATAAGACTCTAAAATAAGATAAAAGTAACAAACTCCCTCCCCCCTTCGGGGTACTCCCTCTATAAACAGAGGGAGAGCTGGAATACTCCCTGTTTTCGGGAAGAGTCACCAACTCCTCCTCTGTTTATAGAGGAGGTGGCACGAAGTGACGGAGGAGTTTGAACTCTAAAATAGATAAACTATTGGAATCTAAAAATCTAAAATTATGAAAGTCATCGACATACTCAACAATACAGACAAAGCGGTATTCTCTTTCGAGCTGGTACCGCCACTAAAAGGCGGAGACATCAATAAAATATACGAGGCCATCGAACCTTTGATTGCCCTTGCTCCCCCATTCATTAACATTACCTTTCACCGGGATGAAGTGGTATATCGTGAATACCCGGACGGAACGATCAAAAAAGTTACCGTGACAAAACGCCCCGGTTCCGTGGCACTGGCCGCAGCCATCATGAGACGGTACAACGTGGACATGGTTCCTCATATCGTGTGCGGGGGAGCCACCCGCCACAAGATCGAAAACGAACTCATAGACTTGAATTTCCTTGACATTGAAAACGTGATGGCACTCCGGGGTGATCCCATACCGGGAGAACGTTTCTTTACTCCCGAAGAAGGCGGACACCAATATAGTTGTGAACTGGTAGAACAAATCACTCGCATGAACCACGGCCAATACTTGGATGACACGCTGACAGATGCCGTTCCCACGAACTTCTGCATCGGGGTTGCCGGATACCCGGAAAAACATTACGAGGCACCCAACCAAGCCTGTGACATCGAAAACCTGAAAAAGAAAGTCGATGCGGGAGCGAATTATATCGTCACCCAGATGTTTTTCGATAACTCCAAATTTTTCCAGTTTGTCGATAAATGCCGGGCGCAAGGAATTAACGTACCTATCGTACCGGGACTAAAACCCATATCAACACTCAAACATCTGGAAATGCTCCCACGTACATTCAGTATCGATATTCCGCACGAACTGGTTAAAGAGATTCGTTCATGCAAAAATAACAAGGAGATCAACCAAGTCGGTATAGAATGGTGCGTGGCACAGAGTAAAGAACTCATCGCACACGGGGTTCCCGCCGTTCATTACTACACGATGGGGAAATCGGAAAATATTCAGGAAATTGTAAAACAAGTTTTCTAAGCTATGCAACAAGAAACTAAACCAAACTTTTGGGCACTAACTCCCTTGATCGTATTTTTAAGTATCTACCTGATCGCCTCTATCATCATGGGAGATTTTTACAAAATGCCGATCACGGTAGCATTTCTCGTCTCTTCCGTTGTGGCCGTGACCATCTCTTCCGGGGGAAAACTCCACAAACGGATAGACCTATTCTGTAAAGGAGCCGCCAACAGCAATATCATGCTCATGGTATGGATTTTTATCCTTGCCGGGGCATTTGCCCAAACGGCAAAAGCCGTGGGGGCGGTAGATGCGACTGTTAATCTCGCTTTATCCGTACTTCCGGACAGTCTCTTACTCGCGGGGATGTTTATTGCCGCCTGTTTCATTTCACTTTCCATGGGAACTTCTGTCGGTACGATTGTGGCACTTACCCCCGTCGCCGTCGGTATTGCCGTACAAACAGGCATAAACACACCTTTCATGGTAGCCATCGTGGTCGGAGGAGCCATGTTCGGGGATAACCTATCCTTTATCTCCGACACGACCATTGTTGCCACCCGCACGCAAGGCTGTAACATGAAAGATAAATTTAAAGTCAATAGCTTAATTGTCATCCCGGTTGCCATACTCGTAACTATCGTTTACCTGTTCCAAGGTAGCGAAATAACAACAACACCCAGCGCCACCCCGATCGAGTGGTTAAAAGTAATTCCTTACATTTTGGTACTTACCACCGCATTAGCTGGCGTGAATGTCATGATCGTACTTTTACTCGGTATTCTCTGTTCCGGTATAGTCGGGATAATTACCGGAAACATTCAATTCTGGGAATGGATTGCCGCCATGGGTACGGGTATCTCCGGCATGGGAGAACTGATCATTATCACGTTACTGGCAGGCGGAATGCTCGAAATGATTCGCTACAACGGGGGTATTGTCTACATCATTCAGAAATTAACCACTCATGTCAAATCAAAAAAAGGAGCCGAATTAAGTATTGCCGCCCTCGTCAGTTTCGCCGATTTATGCACGGCAAACAACACGATAGCCCTCATCATGTCCGGCCCCATAGCTAAAGACATTGCCAATCGTTTTGGTGTCGATCCCCGGAAATCAGCTAGCCTGTTAGACACCTTCTCGTGTTTCGTGCAAGGTATCATTCCCTACGGGGCGCAATTACTCATGGCTGCCGGCCTAGCCTCCATTACCCCGCTAGCCATCATGCAGTACCTCTACTACCCGTACTTAATGGGTGTTGCAGCCCTTTTAGCTATATTCTTCCGCTATCCCCGGAAATACTCACGGTAAACTTTTAGCTTTTATCTTTTAGTTTTTAACTTTGCCCCATGACAATAATCGAAATCATCGTCACCATACTCCTCGGTACCGCCGCAGGTTTTATCAACACGTTTGCCGGGGGCGGCTCCATGTTGGTAGTACCTTTCCTTATCTTCATCGGCTTACCGGCAAACGTGGCGAACGCAACCAATCGGATTGCTATTTTATTGCAAAACGTGGTATCCGTCAGCGGCTTTAAACAAAAGAGAATACTTGATTTCAAAAGCGATTCTAAACTGCTACTCCCCGTGGCCCTCGGTAGTATCGTGGGGGCATTTATTGCCGTGGACATCAACGAAGAGATATTCAAAAAAGTCATTGCCGGACTTTTAATCGTCATGTTTTTCATGCTACTCTTGAACCCGGATGCTTGGGTTAAAGCAAATGTGGACAAGGCAAAAATGAAAAGCCCGTGGCTACGAAACATTATCTTCTTCTTCCTGGGAATTTACGGCGGATTTATCCAAATCGGTATCGGATTCTTCCTGCTGGCGGGGTTGGTTCTCGGATGCGGTTATGATCTATTAAAAGCCAATGCCATAAAACTATTTATCGTGCTATTCTACACGATTATCGCTCTGGCAATCTTTATCTGGAACGATCTCGTGGATTTTAAAGTCGGATTTATCCTAGCCTGTGGAAATATGCTTGGGGCATGGTTAGGAGTACGTTTCAGTATCAAATGGGGAGCCAAATACATCCGGTATTTCCTGCTCGTCGTACTTGTCATTGTAGCCGTACGCCTGTTTTTCAGCTAACCGAATTTAAACAATCCATAACATCACGTGAAAACTTCTTAAAACGACCTTTCCATACAGGATTATTAGTTAACTTTGCAATCCAAATTCAAAGATCATGGAAATAAAAATAGGACACTCTTTCACACAAGAAATTACCGTGCAACATAAAGACACGGCCGTCGTTTACGGTTCCGGAAAACTGGAAGTATTCGCAACACCCGCAATGGTAGGTTTAATGGAAAACACAGCTATCAAATGCCTGGAAGGTATGTTGGAAGCCGACAGCGACACCGTAGGTATCGAAATCAATACCAAACACGTGAAGGCAACCGCTGTTGGCAAGAAAGTAACCTGCAAAGCTACCATCACCGAGGTTGACGGTCGCCGTATTCGTTTCTCTATCGAGGCATGGGATGAAACCGCCCCTATCGGCTCGGCCATCCACGACCGCTTTATCATCAACCCGGAAAAATTCATGAGCAAACTTTCTTAATTGTAAATTGAATAATTGTAAATTTTAAATTGAAGAACCAACATTTTCAATTTAAAATCTAAAATTTAAAATCTAAAATTAGTAAATGTTTAAACTGACCTCAGCATTCGAACCGACCGGGGATCAACCGGAAGCAATCAAGGAACTAACGCAAGGACTTCTGGATGAAGTCCCGGGGCAGGTATTATTGGGAGTTACAGGATCGGGAAAGACATTTACGATTGCCAACGTGATACAAGAGGTTCAGCGTCCGACACTAATCCTCAGTCACAACAAGACGTTAGCCGCCCAGTTATACGGGGAGTTCAAAGCCTTTTTCCCCGAAAATGCGGTGGAGTACTTTGTATCTTACTACGACTATTACCAACCGGAGGCTTACTTACCCACCACCAACACGTATATCGAAAAAGATCTCATGATCAATGACGAGATCGACAAATTACGGTTACGAACCACGGCATCCTTGCTATCCGGACGCCGGGATGTAATTGTGATTTCATCGGTCTCATGTCTTTACGGTATGGCAGACCCGACTGCTTTCGGTTCAAATATTATCTACTTGCAGAAAGGTCAAAAGATAGCCCGTAATCAACTTTTACGCCGTTTGGTGGATGCCCTTTACGTGAATAACGAACTGGAATTCAAACGTGGTAGTTTCCGGGCAAAAGGAGAAACCGTGGACATCTTTCCGGCCATTGAAACCTTCGAGGGAATGGCCTATCGAATTGAATTTTGGGATGATGAGATTGACCGGATTACCTCGTTCAGCCCGCAAACCGGGAAAACGATCGACGAAATGGAAAATCTGAACATCTACCCCGCAAATCTGTTTGTCACGGATAAAGCCACGCTCACGAAAGCCATACATGACATAGAACACGATCTTGTCGTGCAAGTTGATTTCTTAAACTCCATCGGCAAACACTTTGAGGCAAAACGACTGGACGAACGGGTAAAATATGACGTGGAAATGATCCGGGAACTAGGCTATTGCTCCGGTATCGAGAACTACTCCCGCTACCTAGACGGGCGGGCTGCCGGAGTTCGCCCCTTCTGCCTGCTGGATTACTTCCCGCAGGATTTCCTGCTCGTTGTAGACGAATCACACGTGACCCTCCCGCAAGTAAGAGCCATGTATGGTGGTGACCGTTCCCGTAAACAATCACTCGTGGAATACGGGTTCCGTCTTCCGGCAGCTTTCGACAACCGTCCACTCACGTTTGAAGAATTCGAGGCCAACACGGGGCAAACCATATACGTCAGTGCCACCCCGGCCGATTATGAACTGGAAAAATGCAATGGGGTTGTCGTGGAACAGATTATTCGTCCCACCGGAATTCTTGATCCGGAAATTGAAGTCGTTCCCAGCAAGAACCAGATAGACCACCTCATCAACGAAATACAAAAACGAATTGAGATCAACGAAAAAGTTCTTGTAACCACGCTGACCAAGCGAATGGCGGAGGAACTAAGTAAATATTTGGACCGCATTCGCATCAAATGCCAGTACATTCACTCTGACGTGGACACACTGGAACGAGTACAGATCATCGAAAATTTACGTAAAGGAGTAATTGACGTAATTGTCGGAGTTAACTTGTTACGTGAAGGATTAGATATGCCTGAAGTTTCACTTGTTGCCATCCTCGATGCCGACAAAGAAGGATTCCTACGTTCTACCCGTTCACTGATACAGACCTCCGGACGTGCCGCCCGTAACCTAAATGGCAAAGTGATCATGTATGCCGACACGATCACTCGCTCTATGCAGGAAACCATCAATGAAACCCAGTACCGCCGAGAAAAACAGATGGAATATAACCTTCAACACGGCATCACCCCTACCCAAATACGGAAATCCACGGAATCCGTACTAAAAGAAACTTCCCGTGCTTACATTGAAGAAGAGCACGTGAACTTAGCCGCAGACCCCGTTACCGCTTACATGAGTAAACCGGAACTGGAAAAAATGCTACAAAAAACAAAAGCCGCCATGCAAAAAGCTGCCAAAGAAATGGATTTCCTTGAAGCTGCCCGCCTCCGGGATGAAATGTTTAAACTGGAAGAAACAATCAAACGGCTGAATCCTTAAAACGAATCATTACAAATAAAAAAACTACCATGGGAAATTTAGGAGAACCATTTATTCCAATACATCCGGGTGAAATCATAAAAGAAGAATTGGAATTCAGAAAAATCTCGCAGAAACAATTTGCCCAAATTGTAGATTTTTCGTACACCATGCTTAACGATATTCTGAACGGGAAACGCCCTGTATCTACAGATTTCGCCTTGCTAATCGAAGTTTCATTAGGTATCAATGCCGAAATGTTAGTAAATATGCAAACTCGCTACAATTTACAACTGGCTCGACAAAACAAGAAAAACATTGACAAATTTGAGAAGTTACGAAATATTTGTGCTTCGTTATTATAGCAAAAAGCAACTGTTTTTCCAGTTGCTTTTTACCCTTCCAATCAAAATTCGAACCCACATTCTACAGGTGTTCGAAGTATTCTCCATTGTTTATCTACAGCTTCTAAAAATTCTTCAAGTTTCACGGAAATTTCTTTTAATTTCGGGGAAGATAGATCATTTAAATACAAACCATTAGCACTTATCGTGTAACTTCCCGTTAATGCCTCCCCATCACATTGACGAATACTTTTACTTACAAGTGGAATCTCGTTCAAGACATTCTTTCTTGGGGTATAGTCTTCCCGTATTGTAATGAAAGCCCCTTCTTTTTCTGTAGCCTCCTCAATATTCATAAACTCTCTCTTTTCCATCCGATCCAAGAATTGTTGCATTTGCTCAATAACACAGCTTATTTGCTCGGAAGATGTAAAGTGCATCTCCCCCTCGTAAGTATCGATATAGTAAGAAACACCATAAGTATCTTTATCCGCAAAACGACAAACAGACATATCCACATCAATTCCACATAAATCATCATCCTCAAATTCCTGAAAAGAGGTATCACCTTGTTCAAGAAACGTTTCGATCGTATCATGAATTTCAACTAATTGTTTTAACGAAAGATCGTACAATAACTCATCACCAATGGAAATACTATAGAGGCGTCGCATCTTACACGCAACCTCTAATTCTTTAATTTCTTTCGCTTGAAAAGAATTGTACACAAACCATTTCTCAACAAAAGAAGTTTCCCTTGATAATTTCACCATTAATTCTATTAATCGTGAAGCTAACAGTCTCTTATCCTTACTATACGAGGGGACATCAACGTAACCTTGAAAAAAAGCATCAGCCAATTTCATCCAAGGAAGTCGCATACAATCTAAGAGTTGTTGCGTTTCATTCATTTCATGGAGCAAGCCTCCCAATAAATTTTCATCACAATCTCCGCTCAATTTATTACTCCGAAACCTTCTCATAACCTGAGACTTCGTCAGATAGAAATCTTTCGAAGACATTCTTTGTTGCTCTCCCGACATCCCGTCAGAAAAAGCACTTTCATCCTTTTCACCCATGATAGTCACATTTCAGGTCCATTACTCCTCAAACCAATCAAAGCTTCTACTTCTTTCCTCTGTTGCTGGTATCGACGTGCCAAACCCATAATCAAAGGTTCTTTCTTTGAGAGATATTTCATCTTTTTTATCAACTCTATCACCAAATCTGATAAGCGATTTTGCTTCTCTTTTCCCTCTACCAGAACTACATAATGCATAAAACTACTATATAGTACTGAAATACTATCCTCCCACTGAAATTGTAAACTGTGTAATAGGTTTTCCACGATACGCAAGTGTTTCAACATAACCTCTAAAGGTTCCTTTTTCTCTTGCACCCCAAACGCCATTAAACGTTCTGCCTCCCAAATGTAGTAATTTTCCAGCCTTTCAATTTCTTCCGTGGACAGATTACCTAACGCATCTCCATTTTCTGATTGCGCCTTCAAAGCATCATTCTTTTCCATAAGTTATAGGTTTAAGTCAGGCAGAAAAAAACGGTTCCGCCTTTCCCGTTGACTTACACTACAACCGCAGCAGTGGGTACATTAATACACCACACGGGGGTACAGAACCGTATGTTGAGTAACAGGCATGAAAAATGCCTGCTACAATTAGGCAGGAACTCCCTGCGGTTGTTATAATGTAAGTCAATAGCAAAGGTATCAAACTATAAACAAATAGCAAACAGGAATGCAAGATTATATTAAATTTTTTCGAAAAAAAACTTCTATTTTCTAGCTCCCAAGTAAACTTAGAAATACCTGTCCCCTTTCTGTTAGTTTAAATTTTTGAGAAGGATGATTGGGTTTATCAGGAATCGTTCTTTCGATTAGACGATCTACAATAAGTTTTTGAACAACTTTATTTAGCTGTCCCGAGATTTTCTTTTGTCCTAATGCAATGGAAATATCTTGTCTTGATAGTGGCGCTTGCACCAAACAACGTAATACTTCTGAATACAAAGTTGATTTCTGTAACTCTTGCTGCAACTCTTGCTGTAACTCTTGCTGCAACTCTTGCTGCAACTCTTGCTGTACACCTTCTATCCGCTCTTGTTTTTCAAGATAATCCAATTTCACAAACTGCACTTGAAAAGACAAGCCAACTTCTTTCCAACGGAGTTCTATATTCGGGTACTCTTTCAATTCACTAGCAATCAATTTCAACCCGTTACCCCATTGATCAATAATACCAAGTCGTTTAAAGACAGGAGCTATTACTTTATTACGAGCATCACTTTGCCGGCACTCCATTGCCGCATAATCTATCGACGGTAACAAAAGCCCAGGACTCGTGATTTCTATCATATCATCATAAATGGCAACTTTTACATCTTTCCCTGTAAGCGAATAATCTCTGTGTACTACGGCATTACGAATTACCTCCCGAATAGCTTTTACAGGATATTCCCAACGTTGAACAGTATAAACACCCTCAACAATTGCACCTTGATTAATATGACGTAATATAAAATTATAAGCTTCCTCTGCTTGAATAGAAATGTTAGCTGTAATACTTTTCTGATCGATAAAAACGTCAGAACTAACACCTTTAAAACGAGCGCACTCCACCTTCGCATAATGAAACATAGAGTTTCTCAAAAAATCATCCGAAAATAAAATCAAGGCATTGGTAGGATACCTCAAACCTTGCATCTCCTTGACAAGTTCAAGTTTTTGTAACGTTTGATCGGTTAACTTCTCCCCTGTCTTCTCCTCAAATATTGTTTTAAAATTATCAATATTCAATTCTGCAACCGTTTTCTCTGGGATTATTTCACTATCAAAAGAAATATTCCGTTTCCTACGTTCTAGTTCCGCAATAATCGTTTCGTCAGCAAGACGATTAGTAGAACCTACCCGAATATATGTTCCATGTAACTTGCCTTTTTCTTTAAGATAATATGGTGGAGTACTTCCCCTAAAAATCGTTACTTGAATCAAATGCTTATCATTTCCACTGATAAATTTTATTTCGGGCAAAATGGCCGGATAACAACGATCGAAAATAGTATTAGCAATCTTTTCTTCCATCATTACCAACTTATCTTCATCGAGTCCAACGATCGCACGTGGATCATCACTAATACCAATAAACAATTCTCCCCCAGCATCATTCGCAAAGGCAACAACCGTCTTAGCCAGATCAGAATGTTCCGGTAACTCAGCTTTAAATTCTAACCTCCGTCCTTCTGGTTGCTTCAATATTTCTTCTATACTCATAACAAATTGTTTATCACAACAAAAACGATTTGTCACAAATATACCTATAACGAATTATTTACACAACATTTTATATTCTTATTTTTAATTAAATATTACCGCATTAACTAAGACTTAGGCAGCACCACATTCGTGATCCGTCCAACAGATGCCAAATTCCCAAATTCATCCGTCACGTTAACAGATACCACGTGAGTACGATGTCCTTTATGGATAAACTCCGCACGACCGATAACATAACTTCCTTGAGCTTTCCGAACGTGGTTGGCATTAATCTCGATTCCAAACACGTGATTTTCTTCCAGATTCTCTCCGATATAAGTTAATCCACTCCCCACGGTCTCTACTAATGCCATAATTGCTCCACCATGCAATAAATTACCGGGGCGCATCGTCCGTTCGTCAATAGGCATTTTTGCCTCCAACCAATTCTCTCCGATACCAATAAACTCTATACCTAAACTTGCCATTAATGTTCCCCGGCTCTCCCGGTTCATCCGCTCTATAATTGCTGAACTATCCATGTATTAATTTCTTGATTTATGATTTTTCGATTCAGTGATTTCCACACACAAAGCTAACGCCTTTTTATCGTAAATTACAAATTTATTCTTTTCTAGCTTTTCTCTTTGGGTTTTCGGGAAACCACCCTTTACGCACTCGTTCTTCCTGCTCGAAAATCTCCTTGATCGTCCAGAAAGAAGAAAAGGCAAACACGCCTAGTAAAGAAGACCATAGCACGTTCGTCACCCACAAAGCGGCCACTGTTCCCACGATTCCCAGAACGAGAAAAATCCACCAACAACCTGTTCCCCAATAATATTCCGCTTTAATCACCACTGGATGAAATAATCCGATAATCAGGAACGTGCAAATCCCGATAATCAGCCCTGTCAAATTATACGTTTCTATAAATTCCATACTCTATTTTTAGATTTATGCAAATGTACAAATATTCCAAAACTCTATTTCATTTCACCAAAATATTCCTACTTTTGTACATAGACTACGGGAAAAGAAGTAAACAAGTTTTATCAAATCATAAATTGTTTATATTCCTTATCGTAAATCACTAATTATAAACGAATATGGCACCATTAAAAGAAGGAGATAAAGCCCCTTACTTCGAGGGCATAAATCAGGACGGGAAAAAAATCACGCTGGAAGATTTTAAAGGGAAAAAATTAATCCTCTATTTTTACCCGAAGGACAACACGTCGGGATGCACTGCGGAAGCATGTAGCTTGAATGATGGTTATTCTTCCCTCACGGAAAAAGGATTTGAAGTCGTTGGTGTCAGCCCCGATTCGGCAAGTTCTCATTTAAAGTTCATTGCCAAATACAACTTGGCTTTCAACCTAATTGCTGATACCGAGAAAAAGATACTGGAAACCTACGGTGTATGGGCCGAAAAGAAATTATATGGCAGAACTTACATGGGAGTCGTGCGCACCACCTTTGTCATTGACGAGAACGGGATCATTGAAAAAGTGATCACGAAAGTAAACACGAAAGATCACGCGAAACAAATCCTGGAACAATTAAAAATAAAATAAAGCACTCCTCCGGCCTTCGACCACCTCCTCTATAAACAGAGGAGGAGCTGGTAACTCTTACCAAAGATGGTAAGTAACTCAACTCTCCCTCTGTTTATAGAGGGAGTACCCCGAAGGGGGGAGGGAGTTCAAATCTAAAATCTAAAATTTAAAATCAATAAATTATGGCAAACACAGAAACCAATCAAGACAAGTTAAAAGCACTTCAACTTACCCTTGACAAGATCGAAAAAAACTTCGGTAAGGGGAGCGTCATGAAACTTGGCGATAATGTCGTGGAAGATGTTGCGGTGATCCCTTCCGGCTCTATCGGACTGGACAGAGCATTAGGAGTAGGCGGATACCCGAAAGGCCGTGTGATCGAGATTTTCGGTCCCGAATCTTCCGGTAAGACTACATTAGCCATCCATGCCATCGCCGAGGCACAAAAACAAGGCGGTATCGCGGCTATCATCGATGCCGAACACGCCTTCGATCGGTCATACGCCGAGAAACTGGGAGTTGACGTGAACAACTTGTTTATATCCCAACCTGACAACGGGGAACAAGCCCTTGAAATTGCGGAACAACTGATCCGCTCGGCAGCAATCGACATCATCGTGATCGACTCCGTAGCTGCCCTAACCCCCAAAGCTGAAATAGAGGGAGATATGGGTGACAGCGTGATGGGATTACAAGCCCGTTTGATGTCACAAGCACTACGTAAACTGACAGGAACCATCAGCAAAACAAATACCTGCTGTATATTCATCAACCAGTTGCGTGATAAAATTGGTGTCATGTTCGGTAATCCCGAAACAACCACGGGTGGTAATGCGTTGAAATTCTATGCCTCCGTGCGTCTGGACATCCGTCGTGTAGGACAAATCAAAGACGGAGAGGAAATCTACGGTAACCACACCCGCGTGAAAGTGGTGAAAAACAAAGTTGCTCCTCCATTCAAGAAAGCCGAATTCGACATTATGTACGGGGAAGGCATCTCTCGTTCTGGAGAAATCGTGGATCTCGGTGTTGAATACAACGTGATCAAGAAAAGCGGTAGCTGGTTCTCTTACGGCGAAAGCAAACTGGGACAAGGACGGGAAACCGTGAAACAACTGGTGATGGATAACCCGGAACTGGCGGAAGAGCTTACCCAAAAAATCGTGGAAGCCATGGAGAACGGCGTGCAAGCGGCAACAAAATAAGAAAATCGAGTAATAAAACAGCTAAAATTACAATGAAAAGTTATTTATGTTCTGCATTAGTCTTGTTGGCAATGGTGTCGTGTGACAGCAAGAAAGAGGCAGTAAAACCAAGTTATAAAACACCGGATATGAAACTAGCATCCGACGTGATGACGCCTGAGGTGTTATGGTCATTTGGTAGAATCGGTAGCGTAAGCGTATCCCCCGATCAAAAAACACTCGTGTACGACGTGACTTACTTCAACAAGGAAGAAGATCGTTCATACAGTGACATCTACGTGATGAACCTAGCCGATGGAAAATCAAAACAACTGACAGACACGGATTACAAGGAATTCGGAGAGACGTGGACTTCCGACGGTAAAATTGCCTTCATGTCCAGCAAGTCCGGTTCCGTACAATTATGGGAAATGAATGCCGATGGTAGTGGGCTTACCCAGTTAACCAATATCGAAGGCGGTATCGGGGGTTTTATTTTCTCCCCGGACAAATCCAAACTTCTTTTTTTGAAAGACGTGAAACTGGAACAAGATGTTCACGATCTTCACCCCGATCTTCCGAAGGCAAACGCCCGCTTGATCGACGGTCAAGTATATCGTCACTGGAATGACTGGGTAGAGGCTTACACCCATCCTTTCGTGGCAGATTACATCCCCGGCCAAATGGTTACCACGGGTAAAGACATCATGGAAGGAGAAAAATGGGAATCACCCGTTCGTCCTTGGGGCGGTACAGAACAGATCACCTGGACCAAAGACGGGAAAGGCGTAATCTACATGGCCCGTAAAAAAGAGGGAATCGCTTACATGACTTCAACCAACACGGACCTCTATCTTTACGATTTGAATTCCGGTAAAACCCGCAACCTTACAGAGGGCATGATGGGTTACGACCAAAACCAAGTGATCTCTCCCAATGGAGAACTTATGGCTTGGGAAAGCATGGAACGTGACGGTTACGAGGCTGACAAAATTCGTCTATTCGTGATGAATTTGAAAACCGGGGAGAAGAAAGAATACACGAAAGATTTCGATCAAAATGTTGGGGCACTCTCTTGGGGTGACGATAACACGATCTATTTCATTTCAGACCATCACGCTACGGACGAGATCTATCGGTTAACCTTGAATGACGGTGTTATCACCAAATTAACCGAAGGCGTACACAATTACACCTCGGTTATTCCCGTGAACGATTACCTCATCGCTACCAAAGTATCTATGAGTCAACCGGCAGAAATCTACAAAGTTGACCCGAAAACCGGAAAAGACACCGAATTATCATTCGTGAACAAAGGTATTTTGGATCAATTAACCATGGGTAAGGTTGAATCTCGTTGGATCAAGACCACGGACAACAAACAAATGTTGACTTGGATCATCTACCCTCCCCACTTCGATCCGAACAAAAAATACCCGGCAATCCTTTATTGCGAAGGCGGTCCTCAAAGCACGGTAAGCCAATTCTGGAGCTATCGCTGGAACTTCCAGATGATGGCTGCCAACGGTTACATCATTGTTGCCCCGAACCGTCGCGGTCTACCGGGATTCGGACAAGAATGGAACGAGCAAATCAGTGGAGACTACCCCGGACAAAACATCAAGGATTACCTTTCTGCCATCGACGAGATGAAACAAGAGCCTTATATTGATGAAAATCGTTTAGGTTGCGTGGGAGCCTCCTATGGTGGTTTCTCCGTGTATTTCCTTGCCGGACATCACGACAAGCGCTTCAAAGCGTTCATCGCTCACTGCGGTATCTTCAATATGGAAATGCAATACTACAACACCGAAGAGATGTGGTTTGCTAACTGGGATATGGGTGGCGCTCCTTGGGAAAAGAATAACAAGGTGGCTCAACGCACGTTCGACAACTCTCCTCACAAATTCGTGGGAGAATGGGACACCCCGATCCTAGTGATCCACGGTCAAAAAGACTTCCGTATCGACGCCTCTCAAGGCATGGGAGCCTTCAATGCAGCCCGTATGCGTGGCATCCCGGCACAGTACCTGTACTTCCCCGAAGAATGTCACTGGGTATTGGGTTGCCAGAACGGAATCCTGTGGCAACGAACTTTCGCCTCTTGGCTGGATAAGTGGTTGAAATAATATAAAACTAAACAAATAAAAAGAATCCCACGGAGTATCAACTTCGTGGGATTCGCTTTTCTCCTACTTCACCTCACAATTTGCTTCCTCAAACCGTTCGACCAAAGGCACCATCAAATCAAACTTCTTAATTATATCCTTATAATCACGATACAACTCGTAGAACCTCTCCTTTTCCCCCCAATAGGCGTAAATAGCCGCGATGTAATCCCGAATGTCTTGTTCCTTAGTAGGGGTCTTAACCCAATTACGGGATGAAACCTCCA
Organism: Butyricimonas sp. RTP31003st1_G1_RTP31003_210430; assembly: GCF_040920905.1. Lineage (NCBI taxonomy): Bacteria > Pseudomonadati > Bacteroidota > Bacteroidia > Bacteroidales > Odoribacteraceae > Butyricimonas > Butyricimonas sp. RTP31003st1_G1_RTP31003_210430. Next base: position 115,373 of record NZ_JBCOSQ010000005.1, read on the forward strand.
CTTCCAGCCATTTGATAAATCCAAGTTCTTCCGGACAATCTGCCGGGGCAAACATACTCGCTTCATCATAATTAGAATCCCCGGATATTTTATAAAAATCCAGTAACTCATCCACACAAAACTCCTGAATCCAGTCCGCACATTTCACAGCCAAGATCTCCCCTCCGAACCATTTCAGTTCATCCTCACTCATCTTTTTGATCGCATTCAATTTCCCAATCACCATTCCTCTTATCCCCCGGCTATAAATATCCGTTTCGTAAGTAACATAGGAAAAACCGATTTGTTGCGTCAAGAAAACAGAATCTGCCAACAAAAAAGAATGTGGTCGGTAAGCTCCCGGCTCCGGCAGATGCGGAATCACCCGATCTTCAATCATATTAATAGCAACAATCATGGCTGCACTGTCAGCGGATAACGTCATTCGCCCATCCGTGTAAGTCCCGTACACGTAATACCCCATATCAAACAATTCCGTGTGAACGATAGGTTCCCCGTAAGCATCCACACCTCGTTCTTCCTGTCCAAGAGTATCATTAATAAAAATAGTCACGTCATAATACTTGTACATTTTGTAAAGCAGATGATTCACCTCGCCCGGTTTATCCTCAACCTTATACCAATCGCGCATGTTTTCGACAGCCTTTACATCATTGTCTTCCTTGTCACAACTCACACAAAAGCAAAACACCATTCCCAGTACAACAAAAATATTTCTTAGCATACTCGCAATTTTTAATGTTAATTTTCATTCTTCTCCCGAGACTCCCGCTTATCGTTGTCCACCATGGCCCCCCGATCAAAAATAATCTCGTAATCCGGTATCGGTAACACCCAGGCATTATCCTGACCATACGGTTTCAACGTGTAACTCCCATCATACACGCCCGGTTTCAAGCTCGCCATCGCGGACTGGTAAACCCCATGCATGATTTCTTTCAATTCCGGATATTTAGGTGACACGGCATAACGTCTCAAATCAAACCACCGATGCCCCTCGCAAGTCAATTCCCGACGCCGTTCCTCCCGGATAAAATCAACCAACTCCTTTCCCTTCAAACCGTCTATTGCGGGCAACACGCCATCTTTATAACGTTTCTCCATCAAAACCTTGACCGTACTTATCGCATCCGGCTGATCCAGCATCGCCTGAGCCTCTGCCTTATTCAAATAAACCTCGGCAGAGCGAATCAGACAAGCATCATAAACTTTTACTGATCCTTTACGATTATTACTATAATCAGGAGTCTTCCTGATAAAGAAATATCCCGGACAATAACTTGAGGAAGGCTCTAAAAATACACTTTCCCGTAAATCAACCACGCCATCGTTCTTGTATTTCTTATACAAGGCCAGAAGTTCATCCGAAACACGATAACGTCCCCCTCCCGTAACACCGTATCGTGATAGATTATTGTTCATCAACCCTCCAATAGCGTAACTACCCTGGGTAAACAATATTTCCGGAGAGTTCACCGTGTTCAACCATTTTTCGTCCAGACCATTCATGTCACGCAACTTACATCCCAGGGCTAACACCTTATCACACTCGTCAATAGCCAATTGCCATTCCCCCATGTATAAATAAACCCGACTTAGCAAGGTGCGGGCTGCCGCTTCATTTACTCTGTAAAAAGTTGGCTGAACGATACCAGCCAAGTTATCCGCCGCATTTTTCAAATCCGAAACAATTTGTTCGTACACCTTCTCCACCGGATCCCGGCTAAAATACTTGTCCTCGATAAACTCCGTGACGTTCAAAGGTACACCTAAATCCTTTGCTGCCGTCTCCTTTGAATAAGGTTTAGCGTAAAGATTTACCAACATATAATAATACCACCCGCGTAAAAACTGAGCCTCTCCCGCAATCCGGTGACGAATTTCCTCCGGATCACTCTCGAACTCCTTCACGTAAGATATAATCACGTTAACATACCCGATATGCTCGTATAATCTTTTCCAGTCAGAATCAACCAATTCCACCCCGGTCATATCAGAAAAAGGACGTTCTCCCCACGTGTAGAAATTCCGGTATCGGACAGCAGGATTCGCATTTGTTAACATTTTTACCGCTCCGGAAAGAAACTCTTCCACGTCGTCATCCATCACGTGTAAATACGGGTAATACAGTTCATTTTCCCTATAATAAGCATATTCCTGATTCGCATTTCTTTTCATATACCCGTTACCAATAATAATCTCGTCCAAATCCTCGCAAGAGCTGGCGTACACGAGATCCTTGGAGTACTCTTCCAAAAAATCCCCACACGAGCTAAACAAGAAACATCCTACGACAACAACAAATAATATTCTTTTCATAACTCTGCTTACTTAAAACGTTACATTTAATTGAAGTGAATACGTCGGACGCACGGAGATATTAATCAAATCGGTAGAACCGGATTGAGATGGGTCCTGTCCTTTTAGTTTCCGACTACACAAGGTAAATAAATTTGTCCCGCTCAAATTCAGATAGAGAGACTTCACCCGCAATTTCTCACAAAAACTTTCCGGCACGACATATCGCAACGAGATACTTGACAATTTCAAATAATTACCGGATGCCACCCGAAGATTGGAAAAGTCATACATATCCCACAACGTCCTGGAAAAATCGTATGTCTCTCCATCCCACCAAGGGAAAACAGCATCCAGATGATCTCTTCCCGACAAGATACCGGGAACATTCGTGTTTAACTCATCTCCCGGACGACGCCAACGATTTACCAGTTCTCGACGAAGATTCTGTTCCGGTCCATTCACAACTCCTTGATTCGGGTACAACCTGAACAAACGAATTTTCGAACCGATACTATATGACAAGTTAAAAGAAAGTCCCCAATTCTTCCATCCGAGGTAATTACTTATACTTCCCTGTAAAAACGGCTCCCGACATCCGGAATGTTCCATCACGGTCATCCACACATCCTCACGATCCATCGCCTCGTAAATCTCGCTCGTATTTTTTTCTTCCCCATCTACGATAGTCGTCGCCTCTGTCCCGTAAAACATCGGAGCCCCGTTCTTCGGATCCAGTCCCTTGTATCTGTAGGAATAGAACGTGTTCACCGGACGTCCGGATATTTGTACCCGACCATTTAAATAATCTTCAAACGTCACTTCGTCTTGTAACACTTGATCCTTATGTTTTACCTTATCAATCAACTGGTTGAAAACCGAACCAAAATTCGGATCAAAACGCCAGACTAACCCACGACGTTCCCCGTTAACCGTTGTCATCGTGTTGATTGGTACAAAATTCAACGTCAACTCGTAACCTTGATTTTTCAAATTCCCACTATTCACCGTGTAAGTATCAATACCATTCACCACGGATACTTTCTTCGAGAGGAAAGCATCTGTTGTGTAACGGTAATAATAACCGACCGTACCGTTAATTTTATTATTAAATAACGAGAAATCCACATCCACGTTGTAAGTTGAAGTCTTCTCCCATTTCAAGTTAGGATTCGGGTATCTATCAATCGTCGAGGAATATTCCTTGAAATCGTTATCCGTCCCTCCCTTTTTAATAATCAAACGGGGAGAATCCTGTGCAGACATATTTCCCTGATACCCGAACGACATTTTCAGCGCCAGCATATCAATCCAACTCACATTTCGCAACACATTCTCGTGCATATTCCAACGTCCGGAAACAGACCATATCGGCAACAACCGATCATTACTGGCATCCCCGAATTTATTCGAAAAATCAATTCTCGCGTTCACGTTAAAAATATAAGCATTCCGGTATGAATAAGTTGCCGTACCAATCAACCCCACCAAATTCGTCAGATTGTCTTTCAGTTGTCCTCTTGCCGCATCAGTCAACAACCATTCATTATATTTCGTGTAAAGATTGCCGTCTGTCATCGACTCGATCTTGTCAAAAATCAACCCTCGCTCCGGTAGATACCCGCGTTTTGTAATCTTGAAACCACTATATCTCGAAGAACTCAATTCCCCGATCACGGAAGCAGAAACGACATGCTCCTGTTCCTTATCGATACTTTTATTAAAAGTAAGAGATCCCCGGAAACTATAGTTCTCGTTTTTCGTGTTATCCAGCCGCAATTCTCCCCCGGAAGGACACAATGTCTTCCCGAAATTTATTTCTCCCGTTTCTGCGTTCTTTTTCCTTAATTCGGCAATATACCACGTTTTCTCCCCAAAATATATTTCTTCGTTTGAATTAGAGACGTTATAGGAACAGAATACTTCAGCTTTCAATTCCGGGAGCAAGTAATATCCTAAGGAAACATTCAACCCGATTTGTTCCGTTTTAATCTTATCGTAAGTATTATTTTGTTCGTTTATGATATTAAATAATTGATCATAGGCACCTGCATCTGCTTTTCTCTTTTGATAAAACCAAAGATCTCCGTTATCATCATACGCCTGAATACTACGGGAAGTATTGTAAGCGTAATCGGTCACCCCGACTTTCTCCGGTGTATATTCCTTTTTAATCGTACTACCATTCAACCCGAATTGCATCGTGAAATTTTTATAGTTCAGATTTAAACGGGTCAGAGCGGAATAACGATCATTTTTCTCTCCCCGGATATTACCATTCTCGTTACTATACCCCAAAGACGCGTAATAGCGAATATTATCCGTACCACCGGAAACACTCACCGTATGATTGTGTGAATAAGAATCTTTCATTAGAATCCCTAACCAATCCGTGTTCACGGTTTCCATTTTATGAACGGCATTCAAAAACTCTGCGTGATTGATTTTACCGCTTTGGTAATCATAATAGGCGGATTCATAACCAACCCAACTCTCCAAATCCGGGATCTCCAGTTTATTTTCAACAATATCCCGAGAATAATCTATCCTCTCCTGAGAATTCATCACGTTCACCGCCCGGTCCGTGTACCGGGGCCGCTGACGAAATGTTCCTGTCAAAGAATAGGAAACCGACGGGGCCCCCACTTTTCCTTTCTTTGTCGTGATCACGATCACGCCGTTTGATGCCCTCGGACCGTATATAGCCGTGGCCGAAGCGTCCTTCAACACGTCGATCTTGTCAATATCGTCCGGGTTAATACCGGAAATAGCATTCCCCAACAAATTCACAAAATCCAAATCATTGATGCTCGTCGGGTCAATATTCACCGGATCAGACAAAATCACACCATCCAACACCCACAATGGAGCTTGAGACCCCAAAACCGTCGTCGTTCCCCGGATCTTAATCTTTGGAGCCGCACCCACCTGTCCCGAATTCTGCATGAAAATCATCCCCGGTACTCGCCCCTCCAACATTTGATCCACCGAACTTACCCCCGGCATCATAATATCATCCATCTTCAAAGAAGTCACCGAACTCGTCATGTGCCGTTTATCCACGTTATAATACCCGTAGGAAACGACCTCATCCAGCGTGGCCACATCTTCCTCCATGACCACGTTAATTGGCAGACCGACTTTTACTTCCCTCTCGATCTGTTTCATACCTATGAATGTAAATACAAGCACAACTTTCTGAGCTTCAGGAATCACTAATTCAAATTTTCCATGCATATCACTTGCCGTCCCTATAGTAGTCCCTTTCATCTTCACCGTCACACCGGGTAAAGGCACGGAATCCCGATCCATCACTTTACCTCGTATCGTCTTGAACTTTTTGTCCTCTTGACCCCAACGTATAACGATCGTGTTATCCACAAACTCGTAATATAGCCCAGATCCCTTCAGACAAGTTTTCAAAATTTGAGCGACACTCTCATTTTGGAAATTAGCCGTAACACGTCCCACGTTCTTTACCTGCTCATGATTATACACGAAGACATAACTGGATTGATTTTCAATCAATTCAAACACTTGTTCGATAGGGCATTCTTTCACCTGTATCGAAACCTTGGAATCCTGTGAATACAGGGCTGCAGAGACCTGCATAAAACTAATCAACAGCAAAAAAGATGTTAATTTCATCATGTTCACCACTTTTTTTAGAATACGATTCCTCAAAAATCGCATTTGTCGATTTTTTCTCATAAATTTGTTTTACTAAAAGATTAAACACATTGTTGTTTATCCAAGCTGTTGAAAAGGGCCAATTTTTCAACAGCTTTTTATTTAGAAACGATCAAAGTCCTTCCTTTCAAGGTAAACTTCACCATATCCGTCTTCTCCAGAAATTTTAATACATCAGCAATATTACTATGCCGCTGAATTGTTCCCGTGAAATGTAAATCCTGTAAATCTAAATTCTGATAGAACACGTCTACATCATACCAACGGGATAAAATATCCAACACATCTTGTAATCTCTTCTTTTTAAAAACAAAAAGACCATCTTTCCAAGCTGTAAATTCCTTTATATCCACTTTCTCCACCACCACCTTGCCCGATTCCACTCTTGCCTGCATGGAAGGATGAAGAATATAGTCCGCATCACCAACACGAACCTGCACTTTTCCGGAAACTAATGTCGTCACAAAGCTCCCCTTGTAATCACTTGTATTAAATTGAGTTCCCAAAACCCGGACTTCTTTATCTTCAACTTCCACGACAAAAGGTTTACTCTCATTCCTTGAAACTTCAAAATAAGCCTCTCCCTTCAATTTTACTCGCCGTTCACCTCCCGTAAACCGAGAAGGAAACTCCAATACAGATTGAGAATTTATCCACACCTGACTACCATCTGCCAACACGATCTTGTATTCTCCCCCACGAGGAATTATCATTCGGTTATACTCCACGCTCTCCACCAAAGAATCCCCTTGCTGTTCATGAACAATCACGGTTCCTTGGTCTTCCGCTTTTATCACGGCACCTTCGACATGTGTTTCCAATTTACTCAAACTATCCAGTTCCAAACGTTTACCGTTCGTCAATTCCAGATAGGCCTTATATCCACCTTTCGCAGAAAGAGTTTCGTTCTGAACACCCAACTTGAGATCATCACCTTTTCCATCATCCCAAACACTAAAAGCGATCAATCCCGTCAACATAACAACAACCAACATGGCTGCATAACGCATCAAACGAACAAACAGCATCGGACGCTTCTGCATCTTTTTCTGAATACCATGCCATCCTCTCTCCAAATCATTTCTTTCCCGGAAATGAATCTTTTCCAACCAAACACGCTCATCCTGCACCCTATCCAACAAAGCCTTATTCTTCGGAGATGAATCTATCCAACGCGAAAATTCCGCCTCCTCTTCCGGAGACAATACCCCATCCCAATAAGCTTTTATTCGTTGAATTTTTTCCTCTATAGACCTTTCTATCCCTTTTTCCATATTCAAATAATTACAGGTTTTTCACCCACTAACTATTCTTAATACAAAGATCTCAACCAAGAGGATGACACGAATCATCACTTTTTTCTAAAAAATACACAAAGATTATAATCCTAAGACGAACGTCATCACGAAAAGATCCTTCAATTTAGTTTTCAATTGCTGGCGGGCTCGGGCTTTATGCGTCTTCACCGTGTTCACAGAAACTTTCAGAATCTCAGCAATTTCAATATTATTCTTTCCTTCCAGATGCAACATGATCACCCGACGCTGTTCCAACGGTAGCTGCTCAATTTCCTCCATCACCATCCGATGCACTTCCTCCTCCACGACCGCATCCCCAAATCCCTCTTCCGATTCGAGCAACGCATATTCATGACAATACATCTCCTCCAACTTCTTCACCCGCATATAATTCAAACAACGATGTCGCATCGATTGGTACAAATACATTCGCATATGAACCAACGATTCTATCGTCTCCCTCGCCTTCCACAGATTCACGAAAACATCCTGCGCAATATCCAACACGTCATCTTCCTCCTTCACCATCCGGATTCCGAACAGACACAAAGCGTGATAATACATCTCGTAATAAAAACGAAACGCATCTTCATCTCCCTCTTTAAAAGCTACCAACCTATCTTTTATACACCTCACCATCTCGTAACAATTCACGCTTTCACACGCTGATTACCTATCATCACTCCACTCATTTCCAATTTCTTCTATATTAATGCTTACAATTGGTCCCCAGCTTGGGGAGCAATTATGTCATCACCCTTTTCAATAATTTCAACACACGCCATTTGCCTACCTTCTAATTGCGCCCCAAGCTGAGGCTCAATTTTAATATACATATTACAAGTCAAGTTCCTCATATCCTTCTTATTTTTCACCGACTACACACGAAAATCCGTTCAAATATAATGAAAAAACATGATGACAAGCCAATTATTCGTACAAAACACACCAAAATAGCAACACACATAAAATCAAAAATAAGAACGATTCCTTTGGGAACCGCTCTTATTTGTCATTCATCCAGCAAATATCGCTCGAAATGTCGCCACATCTTCCGGAAATAATATTCCTTTGCCAACCCCATGTACCCGTGCCTCTGTCCGGGTAACACCACCAACTCAAAATCTTTCCCTGCTAGAATCAGAGAATGAACCATTCGGGACGTGTTTGCTGGGTTCACCGTATCATCCGCATCTCCCGTAACTAACATCAAATGCCCTTTCAAATTCTTCGCCAACTCTAAATGGACTGGTATTGAAAATTCAAAACTGACCTTTCCCTCCTTGGTCACCTCTTTTATACCGTGATGAATCTCACTCCACCCGTAATCAAAAATCGTATTGTCATAATTACCGGAAGAGGCCACTGCAGCTTTGTAAAAATCCGGATAAGTACATATAGCTGCCACCGCCATCGATCCCCCTCCCGAATGACCAAAGATCCCCACTTTCGTCCCATCAATAAACGAATACCTCGCGATCAATTGCTCCAACCCGTATTTATTATCTGCCAACGGATAATCCCTCAAATTTCCGTACCCGTAGCAATGATAATCCCGTCCACGGTAAGGACTGCCTCCCCGGTTACCGAAACAGACAACCACGAATCCGAGTTGAGCCAGTTGCGGGGCTCCCGAAGGAGAAGAAAATTCAAAATCAAGAGGTATATATTCCGTCCACGGTCCGGGGTACACGTAAGCAATAACCGGGTAACGTTTCGTGGAATCAAAATCCATCGGTTTCCACATCACCCCGTATAAATCCGTTTCCCCATCAGCCGCCTTCACCGTGAAACACTCCGGCTCTCTCCAGCCTTCCGCATACAAATTATTCAAATCAGGTCGTTCCAACGTGAACAAAAGCCTCCCGCTTACATCCCGTACTACATTTCTTGGAGCTTGATCCGGTCGGGAATAAGTATCTATAATATAACGTCCCGACGGAGAAAATGTCACTTTATGATTCCCCTCTTCCGGAGTCAGCATCTTGATTTTCCCTTTCCCGTCCAAGTTCACCCGGTTCAAACGGGCATAGTAAGGATTACCACCTTCCACCTGTCCGTGACCTTCAAAATACAACGTCCGACCAACTGTATCTATCCTCACGATTCTCCCAGAAGTCCAATTTCCGGAAGTAACTTGATTCTTCAATCTACCGTGATTATCATACAAATAGTAATTTCCCCATCCAAAACGCTCCGACCACCACAAAATCTCGCTCGCATCATTCAAATAAGCTATCGAATACAACTCATCATTCAAATAAGGTTTCCCTTTTTCGTGAATCACAACCCGAACTTCTCCCGTCTCCGTGTCCACGGCACATATTTCTAGTTCATCCCGGGTACGCTTTTTCCGTTGGATAAAAAGTTGATCCGACCGTTTCCCCGCATATGACAACCATAATAACTGATCTTTCCACTTCTCCATCTTCACTTTCACCTGCTTTCCCGTGGCAACATCAAATATTGCGGCCTCGTATTGCGGCACGTGCTCATCCCCCGGTAAAGCACACTTATATGCTTGCACTGTCGGACGATCCCCGTTTGAAGAAATCAGCGGTAGTTCCCCCACCTTCCTCAAATCTTCCCGGATCACGTACATTTTCTTGGAATCCCCGAACCATTCGGCACGAGTTGTCCCGACATTCCCGCTCGTATCACTATCCGACTTCCCATAAGAAAAATAACGTTCTCCGTCCGTTGTTAATCGTGTTTCCACCGAGTCCTTCACCCGCATCACATACAAGTCATGCCGTTTCACGTAAGCCACATAAGCCCCATCCGGTGAAGATTTCCCAAACAAAACCTCTCCTCTCTTCACGGGTGAATTGTGAACTTCTTCTTCGACCTGAACAAGTACATTTTCCTTCACATCATACTCGAAACAACGTTTAGCATACTTAAACGCCACTTCCTGGCCTCCCTCCTTCACACGAACACTCCTCAAAGACAAAGCCTCTTCACGGACAACTTCACCGGTCACCTCTTCTAGTTTCTTCGCCAACAACTTCCGGTCAAAAAGCTCTCGTTTCACGCCACGTTTCGGGTCCACGTAATAATAACGTACACCATCACCCGTTTTAAAAGTATACCAAAACGCATCGCTCTCCCCGATATAGTTGGGCCTCACCTCTAGGGAGCCTGCCAGCACCCCGAATTTCATTTTTCCAAAACGTTCTGCCTGTTCATAATTCGCCTTCTGTCCCCGTAC